>NZ_DF968324.1:0-16602 GCF_001270025.1 Streptomyces azureus
GGTTTGGGGTGCGCTTCACCCGGGGTGATGGGCGGTGGGTGCGGGAGGGACCGGTGGGGTGGGGTGGCCCCGGCCGTTGGGGTCGCCCGGGGTGGTGTCTGGTCGGTCCGGGGGGGGAACGGTCGGTCGGCTGTGGCCGGTACCTGGTCGGTCCGGGGGCGATGGGCGGTGGGCGCGAGCGAGACCGGTCGTGTGGGTTCGTGTCGGACGTCGGGGCCGCCAGGGGTGGGGGCCGGGCGGCTCGGGGTGGAGTCCTCGGGCTGGGTCTCAGGTTTGGCGGCGGCGGGCGATGGCTCGCCGCAAGGCCTCGCGGAGGGCGGGGGACGGGCGGGGGCTGTCGGGCCTCGCGCTGGCCGTTACGGCGGCGGCCACGTCGCGGAGCTTGGTGTTGGACAGCTGGGAGGTCTCGCGGAGGATGTGCCAGGCCTCGTCGGACGTGCAGCCGTGGCTGGCCATGAGGATGCCCCGGGCCTGGTCGATGACCGGGCGGGAAGCGATGGCCTGGCGGAGCTGCTCGACCTCCTCCTGGAGGACGTGCAGGCGCTCCGAGCGTTCCAGGGCGACCGCGGAGGAGACCGGGGCCGACGGCTGGGCGGGCTCGGGGTCGGGGCGGGGCGCGGGACGCAGGGGGTCGGTCGTGTCCAGGCCCGCCAGTTCCAGGATCCGGCGCGGCTGGCCGTTCCAGTTGGTGGTCGTGACCGTCACGAATCGTTGCCGGGCGAAGTCGCCCAGTACGTCGAGGAACTGCAGACCCGCCGTGTCCATGAAGTGCACGCCCTTCATGTCCAGGTCCACCCGGGTGATCGTGGGCGGCAGCTCGGCCAGGGTCCTGGCCAGAGTTTCCGCGCAGCCGTGAACCAGCTCACCGCACGGGGTGAGATCAGCCCGGTCCGCGCCCACGCGGCCACTGATGACCAGTGTGTTCAACCCTCCTGTGCGATGTGGTGATGCCGCTGACGTCATGTCACCGCCTTTGTCTTCGTCGGTCGTGTTCCTCCTCGCGGGAACTGCACGACGTCACTCGCCCCCGTCGACGTCGGTGTGAGATGCGCCTGCCCGCCGTACGGCGTGCTACACACCACTGCGGGGAATGAGATTCTCCCGGATGGGTACCAGCGCTGTGGTCCACAAGCGTGGGGAGAGGGGCTTGAACACTCAGTATCGGGTGCCGGCCGCCGGGGCCTGTGGTTCCGTGCCGGGCCTGGCGGTGTTCCCGTTGGCCGGGCGGCAGGGTGTCCGGGCGGCGGGCGAGGTCGTCCTGACGACACGTGCGATCTGGGAAGGCGTACTGGAGCAGGCCGTTCGCGAGGATGAGGACGTGTACTACCTTGAGTTGTCCGACGTGACGTTCGTCGACGTCGCGGGCGCGGGTGCGCTCGCGGCTGCCGCCGGGCAGCTCGGGGACGGCCGGCGGTTCGTGGTGCGACGTCCGCCGCCGGCCCTGCGGCGGACGCTGGACCTGCTGTGGCCCGACCATGCCGGGATCGAGGTATCGGTGTCATGACGGCTGCCGTGGCCGAACCCTTCGGACCCCTCGAGCCCTTCGTCCATCCCGCGCTCTTCTACCGCGACGAGGACGAGTACCTCGGCGTCACCGTGCCCTTCGTACGCGAGGGCCTGGCGGCCGGCGACCCCGTGGCGGTCGCGGTGCCCGGCAAGAACCTCGCGCTGATCCGGGACGCCCTGGGCGAGGCCGCCGAGGCGGTGCGGCTGCTGGACATGTGTGAGGCCGGCCGCAACCCCGGGCGGATCATCCCCGGTGTGCTACGCGCGTTCGCAGACGCCCAGCCGCCCGGACGCCGGGTGCGGATCATCGGCGAGCCCATCTGGGCCGGGCGCTCCGACACGGAGTACCCCGCGTGCGTCCAGCACGAGGCGCTCATCAACGCGGCCTTCGGGGGCCGTACGGCGACCATCCTGTGTCCGTACGACGTCGAGCGGCTCCCCGAACACGTCCTCGCCGACGCCTACGCCACCCACCCGACCGTCATCCCCTCCGGCTCCCGGCTGGAGCAGGGCAGTGACGCGTACGCCCCCGAGGACGTCGTCGCCCGCTACAACGAGGCGCTGCCGCCCGTGCCGGACGCGCTGACGTTCGCCTTCGACTCCGGCTCGCTCTCCCAGGCCCGGCACGTGGCCGTCGGAGAGGGCACGCGGCTCGGACTCACCGGCGTCAAGCTGGACGACCTGGCCCTCGCCACGGCCGAGCTCACCACCAACAGCGTGGTTCACGGCGGCGGTTCCGGGGTGCTGCGGGTGTGGACCGAGGACGGGTACGTGGTGTGCGAGGTGCGCGACGAAGGACGGCTCGCGGACCCTCTGGCCGGACGCCGGCCCGTGCCCCGCGACCAGCGCGGCGGGCGGGGACTGCTGCTGGTGAACCTCATCGCCGACCTGGTGCGGGTGCACCGGGGAGACGACGGGACGACCGTGCGCTGCTGGTTCGCCCGCTGAGGGCTTCGCCCCGCCGGCCGCTCAGGATCCCAGCGGGTCCAGCGTGAGCGGTTCGATCCTGCCCTCCAGCATCGCGCCGAGACCCTGCACGGCGCACACGTCCGGCCGCTCGGCGATGTGCACGGGCATACCGGTCGCCTGACGCAGCATCTGGTCCAGACCAGGCAGCAGCGCACTGCCGCCGACCATCATGATCCCCCGGTCGGCGAGGTCGGCGACCAGGTCGGGCGGGCAGGCCCGCAGCACCTTGCCGATGCCGTCCAGGACGGCGGTCAGCGGCGTCTGGATGGCGTCCCGCACGGCGGCGGTGTCGACCTGGACGGAGCGGGCGAGGCCGGTGGCGACGTCCCGCCCGTGGATCTCCGTCGAGGCCGGGCCGTGCGGGGTGAGGCCGTTGCCGGACAGGGCGAGCTGCAACGGCCGTACCGACTGGCTGGGCAGAATCAGCTCGTGCTCGTGGCGCAGGTGCTGCACGATCGCGTTGTCGACGGCCTCGCCGCCCACCGGCATGCGCTCGGCGGTGACGATCGACCCGAGGGAGAGCACGGCCACCTGCGTCGCCGCGGCACCGCACACCATGATCATGGTGGCCTCGGGCTGCTCCACGGGCAGTCCGCAGCCGAAGGCGGCGGCGATCAGCGTGTCGACCAGCTCCACGCGACGTGCCCCGAGACCGACCAGCGTCTCGATGGCGGCGCGCTGGGCGAGCGGGTCGGCGTCGTGCGGGATGCAGGCCGCGGCGCGCAGGATCGGCTTGCGGCGCAGGCTGCGGCGCATCTTGTCGCCGAGCAGGTGCCGCAGCATGCGTTGCGCCATCTCGATGTCGACGACGGTGCCGCCGGAGACCGGATGTACCACCCGGATGTAGTCCGGTGTGCGGCCCGTCATCCTCTCCGCGAGCTCGCCGACCGCGATCAGCGCGCCGTTGCGGGTGTTCACGGCCGCGGCGGACGGCTGGTCGACGACGAGCCCGGCGCCCTTGACGTAGACGCGTGTGCGGGCCGCCCCCAGGTCGACGGCGAAGTGGCAGCGGCGCAACCGCTCCAGACTGGCGGTCATGGCAGGTCCTCCCGAGAGCACAGACCGTGGGAGGCCGCCAGGTGGCGGGCCTCGCAGACGTGGGGCCGCCGGGCGGCGGGCCTCCCTCGCATCGTGCGCGGGAGGGGACGGGGGCGCCTTTCTGAGGGGGCCGGGCGGGTCGCCGCCGAACGGGCGGTTGTGCCTCACCGGGCCTGGAGGGAGCGTGCTGCCTCCAGGAGCGGTGCCAAGGAGGTGACGGTGGTCTCGCAGCCCGCCTCGTCGAGCTGCCGGGCGGCGGTGGTGTTGCGGGCGAGGCCGACGAAGCGCACCCCTGCCTGCTGGGCGGCGGTGAGTTCGGCGACCGTGGAGCCGATCAGCACGCCGGTCGCGGCGGCGCCGCCGGAGGAGTGCATCGCGCGCAGGAGGCAGTCGGGGTGCGGGGTCAGCAGGGTGAGGTCCGCGCCGCGGGCGTGGATGCCGGCCAGGGGGAGGCCGTAGGGCTCCAGGTAGCGGTGCACGGCCGGTGCGCTGACGTCCGAGACCACGCTCACGCGGCGGCCGGAGCCGTGCAGGGCCCGGACCAGCGGCACGGAGTTGTGGGTCGTCGGCGCGTCGGGGACCGCGCGCAGTTCGATCGCGTCGAGACGGTCGCGGAGCAGCGGGCCGAGCCGGTCCTGGGCGAAGGCCCGCAGGACGTCGAGCGGATGCGGGAACGCCTCCCGTGCCGCGGTGACGGCCAGAGGCGGGCCTGTCGGGGCGTCCTGCGGGTCGCGGTGCTCGGCGACCAGGGCGAGCAGCTCGAGCGCGGCCTCGCGGGCGGCGGTCGCCGAGAACAGCCGGGCCATGGGGCCGTCGAAGCCGAGCAGGACGGTCTCGGCCTCGCCGAGGAGAGCGGACAGCGGGCGCTCCGTGGGGACCGGGCCCCGTCCGGGCAGGGCCGCGCCCTCCGGGGCCAGCTGCACCGACGCCGCCACCGACAGGCCCGGCACCGGCCACCTGCGCAGCCCGGCGTTGACCCCTCGCTGGGCCGCGCCCGCCCGGCGCAGCGGGTGGCGGCGGGTGATACGGCCCGCCTCCTCCAGCAGATGGCCGAGCAGCGGCTCGGAGACCCGGGTGACGTCGGCGCGCACGAAGGCGACCGGGTCGTCCACCCGCCAGGACAGTTCGACCGCGGCGGCGAAGGCGCCCTTGCCGGAACTCGGCAGGGAGACCCAGTGGTGGGACTGGTGGGTGGTGAGGTCCACCTCGTAGTACGTCACGAGGCTCGGCTGCCGGTCGCCGTGCGGCTGAGCGGGGTTGAGGAGGGTGAGCGGGCCGTCGGGCTGGGTGTGGACGACGGCCGTGCGGCCCGGGGCAGGTATCCCGAGCCGGCGCAGGTCGTGCGTGATGAAGGGGCCCCGCACCAGGTCGCGGGCCTCGGGTTCGGGGGCGGCCGTGGAAGGGGACAGCGGGCAGTACCAGGCGACGGGCGGGGTGTCCGTGGCGCCGCCCCGGTAGAGGGGCTGGAAGCGCTGCGGCCCCTGTGCCGCCGAGCTGCCGGCGAACTGCTCGTACACGTCCGGCGAGAGGACCACCTGGATGTCGGCGGGCACGTGCGGTGCCTCCGGCGGCGGGGTGGGCCGGTCCCAGAACGTCACGGTCAGACGCGGCGGATCCACCAGTCCGGTGAACACCTCGGGCAGCCCGCGCAGGACCGCGACCAGCACGGGGAGCACATAGGTGCCCGGTTCGGCGTGGACGACGTAACCGTTGTCGCGGACCCGCACGTCGAACTGGGACGCGGTGAGGGCGCCGCGGGAGAGCATCTCGTGCACCGCGTACTCGAGGGTGATACGGGCCTCGGGGCGGCCGGTGAGGTCGTCGGCCTCGAACAGGATCGTGGGGGTGGCCGACTGGCGGCGGCTGGACTCCAGGTCCTCCAGGGTGGCGAGGAGTTCCAGCCGGCGGGCGCGCAGGTCCTCGCGGGTGGCTGCCGCGGCCGGGCCGGGGACACCCTCCAGGGGATCCCCCTGCCAGAGGCTGAGGGCGCGCCGGATTTCGGCCGGGTCGCCGCGGTCGCCGCTGAGGATTTCCTCGCAGTGGGTCACGTCGACCCAGACGTCCGGCACGTGCAGGGCGTACGCGCTGGAGAAGCTGACAAGACCACCCGTGGGCAGCACCTGCCGTACCTCCGCTGCCAGACGGCCGATGCGGTGGGCGGCCTCGCTCTCCGCCACGGGCTCCTCCCACAGCCCCCTGGCCAGCTCTGCGTGGGTCACGCGCCGTCCATGGCGGAGCAGGAGCATGGACAAGAGCGCCTGGGCTTCCGGTGAGGGAGCCTCGATGTCGGCCGTGCCGTCGCTGATGCGCAGCGGTCCGAGCAGGGTGAAATAGCGCGGCGGCGGCCACGGGGCCGTCGCGGGCAGGCCGGCCGCGTAGGCGGCGGCTTCGGGCAGCCTGCGCTGGTCGATCAGGTCGAGAAGCTCCTGGTGCTCGGCGGGAACCCAAGCGCCGGCGGCCAACTGCTTGAGCAGCCACCGGAACTCGGCGACGTCCGACTCGGGGCCCTTGCCCCGGGACTCCTCGCCCAGGGCGAACCGGCTCAGCATCACGGTGCCGTCGGGCCGCAGCAACAGTCCCGCGGGCCCGCGCTCCCCGCGCACCAGACCGTGCGAGTGGAGGGCTTCGAGACCGGCCATGCCCTGGCACACCAGGCGGGCGAACGTCCGGAAGGAGACGCCCGAGAGCACCTCGGACAACGTCAGGCCGTCCACGAACTCCGTCACCAGGTAGGGCGCGTCGTCCTCCACCCCGAAGTCGAGTACCCGCACCACATGCGGATCGTCGACGCCGGCCAGCGCGCGCGCCTCCCTCAGGAACCGCTCGTGCGGCGCGGGCTGGCCGCGATACCGGCGTACGACCACCCGCCGGTCCGTGCGGACATCCACGGCCGTGCACACCCGTCCGTTCCGCCCTCGCCGCCCGACCAGCCGGTACCGCCCTCCGATCAGGCTCTCCCCTGACTCCCCGCCCAGCCGCCGTACCGTCTCCTCGCTCACCGTCGCGAACGCCGTGCCGGAGGCGTCGCGTTCGCGCGTCGTCTCGGCACGGAACTCGCCGGCCGCCAGGCCTGCCCGTTCGTCGATCAGGCCTCCGACCTGCTCGAGCAACTCGCGGGTACGGCTCCGGGTCGTGCGGGGGAGGGAGCGCAGGAGCAGTTCCCGTACGCCGGGGCGGAACTCGTAGGAGCCGGGCGGGCCCGGGACGGCGGTGAGCATGCCGCTGAGGATCACCTCGGCGAGGTGCTGGGGGCGCGGGTCGCGGTCCACGGCACGCTGCACGAGGCGCATCACCGGGACCGAGGGGACCGCCAGCGCGAGGTGCCCGGCGAGCCGGAAGGCCTCCGGCGACGCGGTCGCGCGGAAGCGCAGCACCAGGTCCTCGGCGGAGGAGCCGGCGACGTCCGGGGTCGGCTCCGCGGGTGGTGCGGGAGCGGGCGGCAGCCAGGCCGCCGCGCCCTGGGTGCGTGCGCCGCCCGGGCCGGCGACCAGGGCCGCCCAGTGGGCGAGCCAGGGGGCGCCCGGCTCCAGGACCGGCAGGGCCAGGGCCCGGTCCGGGGGCGGGGCGGTGTCGTACGGGGTGAAGGCCAGGGCCGCCGAGGGCGCCGCCGTGGCCGGGGACGTCAGCAGGCCCGGCTCGGCGGGCAGCGCGGTCGAGGACCACAGGTGCTCCGGGAGGGGCTGGACCACGGCGAGCGGCAGGTGGCGGGCCCAGTGGCGCAGGGTGCGGTACCAGCGGTCGCCCGCCTCGCCCGGACGCCACTGCGGGCCCATGCAGTCGCTGATCACGAGGGTGACGGTGCGGCCGTCGTCGAGGACGGGGACGTGGCGGGCCCGGCCGTCCGGGGTCGCCGGGTGCAGGGTGACCGTACGGAAGATGCCCGACTGGGCGAGGGCGGTGTGCAGTTCGCTCACCAGGGGGCGCCAGACCGGCATGGTGGGGCCGGTGTCGTGCACGAGGTTCAGGCGCAGCCAGCGGTCGGGGGCCGGGCGCAGGACCGGGAGCCATACGTCGGGGTGGGCGCCGAGCCGGGCGATGCGGTCGGCCGTCGCCCGCTCGTCCAGCACCCGGGCGTGCGGGGAGGGCACCTTGCGCTTCAGCGGGCGCAGTGCGCGCTGGAGCGCGAGGGGATGGGGCAGCATCGGGGGCGCGGGGGCGAGGAGGGGGGATCCGCCGCCGCCCGGGGAGTCGTGCCGGTGGTGCGAGGAGCGTGGGGCGGGCAGGGACAGAGGGACGCGGTCGGGGGTGTGGCGGACCGGCTCCGGCTCCGGTTGCGGCGGCACGGGGACGGGGGTTTCCGCCTCCGCAGGGGTGTTTCCCTCGTGTGCGGACGGGGTGTCGCCGTCGCCGGGCTCCCCCGAAGGCTCCTCCTCCTGCCGGTCCGGGGCCAACTGGGCGGCCATCCACAGCAGTTCGGCAAGCTCCCGCGGCGTCGGCGGCGCGCCGGCCGCGGACAGGGCCGCGGCCAGCCGGGCGACCGGGGACGGCCCGCTGCCGTGGTCAGAAACCATCGCCGTCGGCCGTCGCGCTGAGGTACGGCATCAGCTGCTCGGCGAGGTCGTCCCGGGACTCGGCGTCGAGGCCCGCGACTCCCGTGAGGTAGAGGGCGTTCAGCAGCTGGTCGGTGGCGAGTTCGCCGCCGCCCGCCCGCTCCAGGAAGCGGGTGATCAGACGGTCCGCGTGACCGTCCGGGGTGTCGAGGTGGGCGCGGACGATGTCGGTGAGCTGGTCCCGGTCGGGGCGGCGCAGCTTCAGCCGGACGCAGCGGCGCAGGAAGGCGGGCGGGAACTCGCGTTCGCCGTTGCTGGTCAGCACGACGAACGGGAAGGCCCGGCAGCGTACCCGGCCGCGGTGGACGGCGACCGGGGTGTCCGTGCCGTCCGCGAGGACCTCGGCCGCGCCGTCGCCGCAGTGGCGGGCGGCACGGACCAGTTCCGGGATCTCGTACTGGCCCTCCTCCAGGACGTTCAGCAGGTCGTTCGGCAGGTCGAGGTCGCTCTTGTCGATCTCGTCGACGAGCAGGGCGCGGGGCCGGTCGTAGGGGAGCAGGGCCGTGCCGAGCGGGCCAAGGCGGAGGTGGTCCTCGACGTCACCGGCGGAACGGCCGGGCCCGTCCCGCCGCTCCCGGGCCGCGTACAGCCGGGACAGCGGGTCGTACTGGTACAGGCCGTCGGCGAGGGTGCTGCGGCTGGTGATGTTCCAGCGCAGGACCGGGCCGAGGCGCAGCTCGCGCGCCACCGCGTACGCGAGTGAGGACTTGCCGGTGCCGGGCGGGCCGGTGACGAGCAGGGGGCGGCGCAGGCAGAGCGCGGCGTTGACGAGCCGGACGCTCTCCGGGGTGGCCACGTACGACTTCGCCCGGTGCGCGCGGTCGGGGGAGACGGCCGACGCGTCGTCGCCGTCCTCGGGCGGCGGCAGGACGGGCCCGCCGTCGAAGGCACGCCAGGGCGGTGGGGCGGGGAGGTCGTCGATGCCGTCGTGCGGCTCGTTGCTGCCGGTGTAGACGGACCAGTGCGGCATGGGGGATGGTCTCCGCTCTCCGTTTTCGAGCTGGTGGTTCTCAGGTGCGCCGGGCCGGGTCCGCGGTGGGTCAGGCCACCGGGGTCCGGGCGTGGGCCGCGGCGACGGCGTGCGGGTCGGTGAAGACGCGCGGGTCGTCCCAGAGCAGCTGGATGCCGTGGGCCCAGTGCTCGTCCTCGGCGTCGGCCTCCTCGCGCAGGGCCAGGACCTGCCGGGGAAGTTCGGCGGGCGGTACGGCCGTGAGGCAGGCGTCGAGCGCGTCGAGGAAGGCCTTGCCGGTGCAGCCGTCCGTTCCGGAGCAGTCCTCCTGTCCCGAGCCGCAGCCGTCGCGCGACCACACGATCACCGGGGCCGGCGCCGTGAGCGAGGTGTCGAAGTGCGGCCGGGTGCGGGAGGCGGCCGGGGCGGTGCCGAACCCGGCGAGGCAGGCGTCGGGCCGTCGCAGGCGCATCCGCAGCCGCCCGGGCTCCTCCGGCCCGCCGCACTCCACGCGGTGCATCCGCGCGCCGGGCAAGGAGTCCAGGCGCTTCCAGGCCCGGGTCAGGACATGCCGGGTGCTGGCCTTGCGCCGGGCGTGGTCGGTGACGACCAGCGGGTAGACGCAGCCGAGCGGGGTGGCGTCGTCAGGGGCGCTCTCCCAGCGGTCGACGGGCCAGTCCAGCCAGTCCCGGGGCAGCGCGAACGCTACCAACTCGTCGGCGCCGGGCGTCAGATACCGGAAGGCCGCCTCGATACGGTCCCGCACGTATGCCCGCAGCCGGTGCTGCTCGACCGTGCCGGAGTCCACCGGGTGACGCCGCCCCTCGCTGTACGCGGACACCTCGACGCGGACCAGGCCGTCGCCCGCGCCGCTGTGCCCGAGTTCGACGAGGATGGGCGACCAGTCGGGCGCCGAAGGCTCCACGACAGGGGTGTGCAGCAGGGCCTGAAGCCGGTCGGCGAACCGGGACACCGTCCGCGCCGCGCCCGGGCCGTCCAGTTCGCACAGCACGAACAGGGCCGCCGACCAAAGCGAGTCGAACCCCTCCTCGGGCGGCGGCGGATCGAACGGGTCGGCCGCCGCGGTGTAGAGCCGGACCGGGTCGCAGTCCACGCCGGCGCGGGCCGCCTTCTCGACCAGGGCACGCAGCCGGGCCCGGTCGGCGGTGGTGTGGTCGGAGGTGGGGACCAGACTCTGGAGTGCGGGCCAGTAGCGGGCCATCACCTGGGTGGGCATCATCCGGCCGTTGCGCACGTCCCGGGTGCCGGCCGCCGCCGTGACCATGCCGACGACCTCGCCGGTGTCGGCCAGGGCGACGGCGGCCCCGCTGAAGCCGGGGGCCAGGGACTGACCGCCCGGGTGCCAGGCCTCCAGCTGGATCCACTCCCGTTTGATCAACTGGGGTGCGGTGACGCGGTATTCGGCGAGGGTGCCCTCGTCGAAGCCGGCCGGGAAGCCGTAGACGACGAGCTTGCGCGGTGCCGTGCCGTGCGCGGCGTCGACCGGGGCCAGCGCGGCCGGGGCGATGGGCATCTCCCGGTCGAGTTCCAGCACGGCGAGGTCGCCGAGGTCGGTGCTGGAGCCGGTCCAGCCGCCGTGGGCGACCACCCGGGCGGGCACGGGCGGGGAGCCGGGCCGCTCCGTGAAGGTCACCGTCAGGCCCTCGCCGTCCCCCACGACGTGGGCGCACGTCAGCACCGTGCCGGGCGCGACCAGGAAGCCCGCTCCGGCCACCCGGCCCCGTAACTCGATCCGGGCGTGCCACTCGGCGCTGTTCAGGGCGCTCACCAGTGCGCTGTCCACGGCGCTGTTCATGACGCGGCGCCGGCCTCCGGGGCGGAGGGGGCTTCCGGTGTGGATGGGGACACCGGTGTGGACCGGCCCACGGGCGTGGCCGTTGTCTCCGGCGCGGACGGCGACCAGGACAGCTTGACCACCAGATGGCCCTCGGCGGTGCCCTTGGCGATGAACGCGCCCGTCTCCGCGGACAGTTTCACTCCGAACTCGATCTCCACGCCGTCGGGCTTCAGCGAGCCGTCCCGGAACACCCGCAGCGCGGACTCCGCCGCCGAGCGCACCCCGTCCAGGGCGCCCTCGAAGGTGCGGGTCGCCTGGACCGTGCCGTCGCCGCGGGAGACCAGGCGGGAGCCGGACCGCTCCTCCACCGCCTCGACCGCGACCACGGCACCGTCACCGGTCCTGAATTCGACCAACCCGTCCACGACACCCCCGTCGTCCCACAGCACTGAGCGTTTCCGTTGTTACGGAAGGTACTTGATGTCGCGTGGGGCATCCACCGAACTCAGGGTCCCACGGTCCCCCGGATCACCCCCAGTTCCACCAGATCCTGCGGCCGGATGCGCAGCTGGTCCGCCGTCGCCTCCACCTCGCGCGGCGGCCGCTTGAGGATGGCCGCCGCGAGCTCCGGTGCGATCACCGAGAAGTAACTGTCCGGGGTGGCCCAGGTGTTGCCGGGCGCGGCCAGAGCCAGCGCGCCGCCGGAGCCGCCCTCGCCGATCACCAGCGTCGTCACCGGGGTGCGCACGCCCGCCACCGCACCGAACAGGTCCGCGATCGCGGCGCCCGCGCCCTGCCGCTCCGCCTCCGCGTCGTTGGCGGCGCCCGGGGTGTCGACGAGCGTCAGCACCGGGATGCCCAGGCGGTCCGCGAGGCGGATCAGACGGGCGGCGGTGCGGTAGCCGGCGGGGCGGGTCGCGGTCCCGGTCTGGGCGGCGTACGCGACCGTACGGCCCTCGTGCGTGCCGAAGCCGCACAGCATGCCGTCCGGGTCCGTGCCACCGCAGCGGTCGCCGCTGATCGCGACCCGGTCGGAGAAGTAGGCGTCCAAGTAGGCGGCGGCGCGCGGGCGCCGGGGCGAGCGGGCGCGCCGGACGGCGTCCCAGCCGGTGGCGGGCAGGCCCGCGTCGTCGCCGAGCGGTTCGGGCGGCGGGGCCGGCGTGCCGGACGGGCACGTCAGCAGCCGCAGCCACCGGCCCAGCGCTTCCCGCAGCTCCTCCGGCCGTACGACCGCGTCCGCCGCCCCCGCCGCGACCTGCGCCTCGGCCGTGTACGCCGCCGGGTCCGCGTCCGCCGGACGCACCCGGGAGCCGGCGAAGCCGACCTGGGCCCCGGGCAGCGCGAGGACCACGTCGGCGCCCGCGCCCAGGGTGGCCCAGCCGCCCCCGGTGGTCGGGTCACGCAGCACGGCGACCTGCACGAGACCCGCCTCCCTGGTGAGCGCCGACTGACGGGCGACCCGCTGGAGCTGGGTCAGGGCGAGCATGCCCTCCTGCATCCGGCTGCCGCCGGTGGCGACCAGCGGCACGACCGGGAGGCGGTGCTCACGGGCGTAGGTGTACGCCGCCTCCAGCCGCTCACCGGTGCGCTCGCCCAGGGAGCCGCCGAGGAAACCGAACTCGAACGCGATCAGCACGGCCCGGGTGCCGCCGACGCGGGCGGTGCCGCAGACCACGGACTCCTGCTCGCCGGTGCGTTCGGCGGCACGGGCGCGGGAGGCGTCGTAGCCGGGCCAGGAGAGCGGGCCGTCCGGCCTGGACTCGCTTATGGCGACGGGCAGTTTGGTGAAGGTGGCGTCGTCGGCGAGAGCGCCGACGACCGCGCGGGCCGAGAGGCGCTCAGTCGCGGAGACGTGCTCAGTCGGGAGGTGCTCAGTCATGGGGCAGCGCCCGCTTCATGATCTTCCCCATGTCGTTGCGGGGCAGGGCGTCCAGGTGGTGGACGACCCGGGGGCGCTTGTGCGGGGCGAGACGCTGGGCCACGTGATCCGCCAACTCGTCGAGCGACGGCGGGGACTGGGGCTCCGCCGGGACGATCCACGCCACGATCCGCTCGCCCAGGTCGGCGTCCGGCTCCCCGGTGACGGCGGCCTCCCGCACCCCCGGGTGTTCCAGGAGCGCGTTCTCGATCTCACCCGCCCCGATCTTGTATCCGCCGCTCTTGATCAGGTCGGTGGCCTTGCGGCCGACGATCCGGACATAGCCGTCGGGGTCGCGCACCGCCATGTCGCCGGTGCGGAACCAGCCGTCGGCGGTGAAGGCGGCGGCGGTGGCGTCGGGCCGGTTCAGATACTCGGTGAACAGGTTCGGGCCGCGCACCTGGATCTCGCCGACGGACTCGCCGTCGTACGCGGTGATCTCCGAGCCGTCCTCCTCGACCAGCCGCAGCTCCACGCCCGGCAGCGGCACACCGACCGTGCCCGGGCGGGCCTCGCCGTCGGCACGGACGCTGGTGTTCATCAGCGTCTCCGTCATGCCGTAGCGCTCGATCACCCGCCGCCCGGTCGCCGTCGCGATCCGCCCGTGGTCGTGCACGGGCAGCGCGGCGGAACCGGACACCAGCAGCCGCGCCCCGGTCAGCGCCTTCACCAGCTCCGGGTCGCCGGTCACCGCCTCCGCGATCCGGTGGTACATCGTCGGCACGCCGAACAGCATGGTCGCCCCGGTGTTCAGCTCCCGGGCGACGCCCTGCGTGCTGAAACGGCCCAGGTGCCGCACCGAGCCGCCGCGCCGCAGCGGGCCGAGGGTGCCCAGGACCAGGCCGTGCACATGGAACAGCGGCAGTCCGTGGACGAGTACGTCGTCGCCGGTCCACTGCCACGCGTCGGCCAGCGCGTCCAGGGTCGAGGCGATCGCCCGGCGCGGGATGACGGCACCTTTGGGCGGGCCGGTGGTGCCGGAGGTGTAGACGATCAGTGCCGGGTCGGACTCGTCGGCGTGCTCCTCGGGGGCCGGGCCGCTGCCGTGCACGTCGACGTCGAGTCGGGGCAGGCCCCGTACGGGGGCGGGGAGTTGGTCGTCCGGGGCTGTGAGCACCAGGTCGGGTGCGCTGTCGGACAGGATGTGCCCGAGCTCCTTCTCGCCCGACTTCGGGTTGAGCGGCACGGCGGGCACGCCGGCCAGCAGCGCGGTGACCACGGCGACGGCGGTCTCCATCGTGGGCGTCGCCCACACGGCGACCCGGCGGGCCCCCTGGACGCGTCCGGCCGTCGCACCGGCCGCGGCGGCGAGCTGCGCGTAGGTCAGGGAGCGCTCGCCGAAGCGGAGGGCGGGGCGGTCGGCCGGGGTTTCGGTCAGGGCCGGGAAGAGGGGGGTCACGCGTCACATCTCCTTAGCTGTTGCCTGCGGTTGTCCGTAGGTGACCGGGGCACTAGCCCCAGCCGGGCACGACCATCACCAGCCACGCCGCCGCCGGTACGACCGCCACCACGATCCCTCCGTACACCATCAGCTGCCGGAAGAAACGTTCGCGGTCGACGTCCGGGGCGGCGGCCAGGACCAGTGCGCCGTTCGTGGAGAACGGGCTCACGTCCACGACAGTCGCCGACACGGCCAGTGCGGCCACCATGCCGATCGCGCCGATCTCGCCCCGTTCCAGGAACGGCACGGCCAGGGGGATCAGGGCGCCCATGATTCCCACGGAGGAGGCGAACGCGGAGACGAGTGCGCCGATGTAGCAGAGCAGTACTGCTGCCAGCAGGGGGAGGCCGATGTTGCCTACGCCCTCGCCTGCCCAGGTGATGGTGCCCATCTCGTCGAGGACGCCTACGTAGGTGAGGACGCCGCAGATGAGGAGAACCGTCGGCCAGGCGATTTCGCCCACTGCCTTGCGGCTGTCTTCCGGCCACAGTGTGCTGAGGACCACTGCGAGGGTGATTGCGGTGAGGCCGGCGTCCAGGTCGAAGCCGAGTACGGCGACTACCAGGGCGAGGAGGGAGGCGAGGGTTGCGACGCGGGCCGGGGTGAGGCTGGTCGTTTCCGGGCTCAGCGTGCCGGTTGCCGAGGCCGGGTCTGTCCGCAGCCCGGCGGAGCGGGGTGCCGCTCCCTGTGGGACGGGTGCCGCCCCAGCGGCACGGCTGCCCGCAGCTGGGGCGGGACTGCCGCCGTCGTCGCCCGAGCCGCCGTCACGTTCGTCCACCGCCCCCTGCGCCCACAGCTTCAAGCCGCCGCACACCACGAACACCACCCCCGCGATGACCAGGTTCGCGGCGAGGGACGCCACGAACAGGACCACCTCGTTGCCGGGGAGGCTCTCCCGTTCGACGATGCCGTTGACGATCGAGCCGTAGATGCTGATCGGGGAGAAGCCGCCGGCCTGGGCGCCGTGGACCACCATCGCGCCCATCAGCAGCGGGCTGATCCCGTACCGGGCGGCGAAGCTCAGCGCGACCGGCGCGACGATCGCCACCGCGGCCGGGCTGACCGCGCCGATCGCCGTGAGGGCGCCGGTCAGCGCGAACATCACCCAGGGGATGAGCGCCACCCGCCCCCGCACGAGCCGGACGGCGGCGTGCACCAGCCAGTCGGTGGTGCCGTTGGCGCGGGCGATCGCGAAGAGGTACGTGACGCCGACCAGGACGACGAACAGGTCGCCGGGGAAACCGGCGAAGATGCCGTCCGCGTCGAGATCGGCGACGAGCCCGCCGACCCCGAAGGCGGCGGCGAAGGCGAGCGCGCCCATGTTGACGGAACGGGTGGTGGCGATGACGAACACCACGACGAGGACGAGGATCGAGATGAGTTCGGGGGACATACGGGCTCCCGTCTTTGGGCCCCGGAGCGGCTGGGAGCACCCAGGAGAGTGGTCGAGTGGCTGAACCACTTGAGGTGCGTTGGCTGAACAGCGTGGGTCCGGCTCGGGCGCCCGTCAAGGGGTCGCGCGAGAATTGGTTCAGCCACTCCGCCACTGAGAGGCGCCGGTGTTACGCTCCCGGCGAGAGGGGGACCCCGTGACCGACGCCCTGCGCCCCATGACGAAACAGCGCCTCTACGAACAGGTGCTGGAGCGGCTGCGTCAGTACGTCGCCGAGGGCGGCCTGCGGGCCGGCGACCGGCTGCCGCCCGAGCGCGATCTGGCCCAGCGGCTCGGGGTGAGCCGCGCCTCGGTGAAGCAGGCGATCGTGGTGCTGGAGGTCCAGGGCCTGGTCGAGGCCCGGCACGGGGGTGGCACGTACCTCGTGCGCGACAGCCTCGACACCGAGCCGGTCGAGCGGATGGTGGAACGCCGCCGGCGCCTGCCCGACGTACTGGAGGCCCGGGAGGCGCTGGAGACGAAGCTCGCCGAACTGGCCGCGGAGCGGCGCTCGGAGGAGGACCTGGACGCGATGCGCTCGGCGCTCGCGCACATGTCGGAGGAGATCGCGGCGGGCGGTCACGGCGTCGAGGGCGACCGGCTGTTCCACGCGGCCGTGACGGCGGCGGCCCACAGCGGTCTGCTCGCGGAGTTCATGCGCTCCATCACCGAGCAGATCGCCGAGAGCCGCACCGAGTCCCTCCGCCAGCCCGGCCGCCCGTCCCGCTCCCTCTCCCAGCACCAGGCCATCCTGGACGCGATCGCCGCACAGCAGCCCCGCCGGGCGGCCACGGCCATGCGACGCCACGTCCGCACGGTGGCGAAGGTGCGGTTGCTGGACTGGGAGCCGGAGGAGTCCTAGTGTCCCGGCAAGCAACGTTCGCCCCGTCGCGACGCCCGGCACGCCTCTCTCGCCGCACCGGCCGAAAGCCCGAGTACATCCATTACGAGGGCTTCCGGCCGGCACTCCCCCAAGCTCTTCGAGCAGGGGGTACCCCCAG
>NZ_DF968325.1:0-47231 GCF_001270025.1 Streptomyces azureus
TCAGGCGCGGCCGGGCCGGGTCGTCCTCGACCTTGCCGCGCAGGCGGCGCACGTGGACCGTGACGGTCGACAGGTCGCCGAAGTCCCACCCCCACACCTCGCGCATCAGGTCCTCGCGGCCGAAGGCCCGCCCTGGGTGCCGCAGGAAGAAGGAGAGCAGGTCGAACTCGCGGAGGGTGAGGGCGAGTTCGGTGCCGTTCTTGGTGGCCCGGCGGGCTGCCGGGTCGACGGTCAGACCGGCCGCCCCCAGCCGGTGCCCGGGGACGGCGGGCCGGCTGCGGCGCAGCACCGACTCCACACGCAGCACCAGTTCGCGGGGGCTGAAGGGCTTGGTGACGTAGTCGTCGGCGCCCACCTCCAGGCCCAGGATGCGGTCGTCCTCGTCGCCGCGGGCGGTGAGCATGATGACCGGGACCGGCCCGTGTCCCCGCATCCGCCGGCACACCTCCAGGCCGTCCATCCCGGGCAGCATCAGGTCGAGGACGACCAGGTCCGGCCAGTGCGCGGCGGCACGGGTGAGGGCGGCCGGACCGTCGTCGGCACGGTCGACGACGTATCCGGCGCGGGCCAAGTACCCGGCGACGACCTCGGCCACGGTCGGGTCGTCGTCGACGACCAGGACCCGCGGGGACCCGTCGAGGGTCTCCTCGCGCTGATGGGGCTGCTGCATGGCTCCAGCCTCGCACCGGACCGCCGGCGATGCCCCGTCCGGACGCCTCCTCTGCCGCCGACGTCCGCGTTTCGTAAGGAGCCGAAGTCCGGTATGCCCGGTTCGCGTTCGTAGGGTGAAACCGTGACGACGACACCTTCCGACGTCGACGTGGTGCTGCCCTGCCTGAACGAGGCCGAGGCCCTGCCCTGGGTGCTCGAACGGATCCCGCCGGGCTGGCGCGCACTCGTCGTCGACAACGGCTCCACCGACGGCTCGGACCGGGTCGCCCGCGCGTTCGGCGCGACCGTCGTGCACGAGCCGCGCCGGGGCTTCGGCGCGGCCTGCCACGCCGGGCTGACCGCCGCCACCGCGGACGTGGTGTGCTTCTGCGACTGCGACGCCTCCCTCGATCCGTCGCTCCTCGTCCCCTTCGTGCGCGAGGTGCAAGGCGGCGAGGCGGACCTGGTCCTCGGCCGACGGCGTCCCCAGGGCCGGGGTGCGTGGCCCGCGCACGCCCGCGCCGGGAACCTCGCGCTCGCGCGGATGCTGCGCCGCCGCACCGGACTGCGGCTGCACGACCTCGGTCCCCTGCGCGCCGCCCGCCGCGAGCCGCTGCTCGCCCTCGGTCTCACCGACCGGCGCAGCGGCTATCCGCTCCAGATGGTGGTGCGCGCGGCCGACGCCGGCTGGCGGATCGCCGAGTACGACGTGCCGTATCTGCCGCGCACCGGGGCCTCGAAGGTGACGGGCACGTGGCGCGGCACCTGGCAGGCCGTACGGGACATGAGCCGCGTGCTGGGCGAAGCCCCCGGCGAGGCTCCGGCCCTCGAGAGGGGCGCACGGTGACCGCACTCCTCGTCATCGCCAAGGAGCCGCGCCCCGGCCGGGTCAAGACGCGGCTCACCCCGCCGTTCACTCCCCGGGAGGCCGCGTCCCTCGCGGAGGCGTCCCTCGCCGACACCCTGGACGCGGTCGCGGCGACCCCGGCCGGCCGCAGGGTCCTCGTCCTCGACGGGGAGCCCGGCCCCTGGCTGCCGCCCGGCTTCGACGTCGTGCCGCAGTGCGCGGGCGGTCTCGACGAGCGGCTGGCGCACGCCTTCGCGCGCTGCGCCGGCCCAGCGCTACTCATTGGCATGGACACGCCGCAGGTGACGCCGGGACTGCTCACCGTGGACTTCGCCGGCTGCGACGCCTGGTTCGGCCCGGCCGAGGACGGCGGCTTCTGGGCACTCGGCCTGGCCCGCCCCGACCCCGCCCTGCTGCGGGGCGTGCCCATGTCGACCTCCGCGACGGGGGCGGTCCAGCGGGACCGGCTCGTCGCGGCGGGCCTGCGGGTCCGCGATCTGCCCCGCCTGCGCGACGTCGACACGGAGGCCGACGCCCACGCTGTGGCCGCGCTGGCCCCGAAGGGGCGGTTCGCGGCACGGCTGGCTCGGTGTACGGGGAGTGGGTGGGGCGGTGGGGAGTCCGGTCGGTCGGCCGGGGCGGGACCCGGGCCGGAGTGCGGGCGGCCGACCGGGACGGAACCCGGGCCGAAGCCCGGTGAGCCGACCGGGACGAAACCCGGGCCGGAGTCCGGCCCCGCGACCGACTCCCGACCGGCCACCGCGCGTGCCTTCCGCCCGGCCGTGTCCCGATGAGCGCCCCGCCCGCCACCGCCGCCGCCTGGGCAACCGCCGACCCCTACGCCGCTGCCCTGCGTGCCGGTCACGGGCCGCTGTTCCTGCGGCGTGCCGACGGCTGGCTGCTGCCGCTGGAGGTGGAGCGCTGGTGTGCTCGGGCCGACGCGGTGGACCGGGACGTGCTGGACAGGTGTGAGGGGGCCGTGCTGGACGTGGGGTGCGGGCCCGGGCGGCTGGTGGCGGAACTCGCCGCCCGGGGCCGGGCCGTCCTCGGCATCGACGTCAGCGCCGCCGCCGTCGACCACACCGTACGGATGGGAGGCCAAGCGCTGCGGCGCTCGGTGTTCGAGCCGCTGCCCGGCGAGGGCCGCTGGGACACCGTCCTGCTCATGGACGGCAACATCGGTATCGGCGGCGACCCGCGCGCCCTGCTGGACCGGGTGGCCGGACTCCTGCGCCCCGGCGGACTGTTGATCGCCGAGACCGCGCCGGTGGACATCGACGAACGCGCCCAGGTCCGGGTCGTCGGCCTCACGGACGCGCGCGGTGCCGGCGACCCGTTCCCCTGGGCCCGGCTCGGCACGCCCGCCCTGCTCCGGTACGCCCGGGGCTGGACGCGGGCCGGTCAGTGGACGGCCGACGGGCGCCGCTTCGCCGCCCTGCGCACCCGCAGCAGGCGCACCGCCATCAGCAGCGCCGAGCCGCCGAAGAGGACGGCGGTGATCAGCAGCCAGCGGGCGAGGAACACGTCCGCCGGCAACCCCGTGGCGGACCGGTAGCGCCGCTCCACCATGCCGCTGATCAGCGGGAACCACACCAGGAGCAGCAGCCCGGAGAGGGCCGCCGGTACGCGCACGTACGGCACCCACTCCCGGCGCCGGACCGCGCCCAGCCCCCGTACGACCGCCCGGTCCAGGGCCGCGTACAACGGCAGCAGCACCAGGTCGTGCAGCAGCGCCGCGCCCACGAACCACAGCGCCACGCCGAGCCAGTCACCGGCGAGCAGCCGTACGCCCGCGTAGGCGGCGAGCGTGAACGAGCAGGCGAGCAGGAGGAGTTGGCAGGGGCTTCCTGCGGGGGTCCGCGCCCGGGGCATCACAGGTCTCCGAACGTCATCCGGGCCACCCACTTGGTGTTCAGCACACCGGGTGCCGCGGGCACGATGATCCGTGCCGGGTAGCCGTGGTCGGGGGACAGCTCCTCGCCGTTGACGTACAGGGCGAGGAGGGAGCGCGGGTCGGCCACCTGGTTGGCGCGCAGGGCCGCGCTCCGGAAGGCGCCGCGCCGTTGGAGGGACTCGACGAACACGTCCGGCGGGTCGTCGTCGTACCCGACGAGCGCCGCGAGATCGCGCAGCCGCACCCCGCGCCACCACTGGTCCGAAGTCGACCAGCCCTCCACACAGGCGATGGGCAACGCCGAGCTGTGCAGGGGGAGTCCGGCGAGCTGGGCCCGGCTGAGACGGACGGTGCCCGCCGTCCCCGTCAGGACGAGCCGCCAGGCGTCCTCGCCCGTCTCGGCCGTGCCGATCCCGGCGTACGCGGCGGTCTTGTTGATCTGAAAGCCGTTCGGGCCGCTGCCGGGATCGCCGCCGCCGTGCGGTGCGAGGAGGGCGGTGCGCCGCAGGGGCCCGTCGAAGTTCTGTCCCACCGTCGTCGCGAACAGCAGCAGCGAGCCGCCTCCGACGAGCCACAGGGCACCCCGGCGGGAGACGGTCGGCTCGGCGGGGCGCGGTGACACGAGGTCGTTCCTCTCCTGCCGCAGGTGCCGCAGATTGCGCAGTGCCGTGGGCATCTTCAGCAGCGCGTGGGCGACGAAGGCGGCGAAGAACACCCACGCTCCGTAGAAGTGCAGCGGGTAGAAGGAACCGGGGAAGACGTAGTCGAGCTGGACGTTGAGCACACCGGTCACGAACTCGAACAGCGCACCGCCCACCAGGAGCAGCAGCGAGATCCGCTCCAGGGCGTGCGCGAGCGAGCGGACCGGCGGCAGCGCGAACAGCCTCGGAATCACGGACCACAGCTTGGCGAGCAGGACGGGGATCAGGGTGATGCCCAGGGTGACGTGGACGCCCTGGTTGAGCCGGTACAACCAGTGCGGGTTCGTCGGCCAGGCGAAGAGGTAGAAGCCGAGGAGCCCCTTGTCCGGGGTCTTGTCGTTCACCGGCGACAGGCCCGGGTTGTAGGCGGCGTACGAGACCAGGCCCGTCACGAACAGCACGGTGATGCCGGCGAGCAGGACGAGGCCCAGCACCGAGGTGAACCGGGGGCCGCGCAGGGGGCTGCGCCAGAAGCCGGGCGAGGAGGGAGACCGGGGGCCGTCTCGCAGGGGCAACCGTCGGTCGTCTCGCGAGGGCAGCCGTGGGGCGTCGGGGTCGCGCATGTCCCGACGGTAGGCCGGGACCGCCCCGGGAAAGGGTGCTCGACCCATGACGAAACGCTGACGTCCGGCCCGGACGGCGGTCCGCGCCCGCCCCGTCGGCCTAGCGTTCCGGCTGTGACCCGCTCCCTCCGCCGTGACCTGTATGCCGTCGGGGCCGCCGCCCTGCTGGTGACGGCCGCCGTCCTGGTCGGCCGCCACATCCAGGACACCAGCCGCACACTGTTCGTCGACTGGCCCCCGCTGCTGGCGTCCTGGGGCCCCCACCTGGGCCCCGGCACTCCGGCGGCCGTACTCCTGGCGATCGCCACCGTGGCGTACGGCCCCACCCTCGCGGCCCGGCTCCCCTGGCGGACGCTGCTCCCTGCCACCTGGGGCGCGGCCACGGCGTGGATCTTCTCCCTGGCCCTGATCGACGGCTGGGACCGGGGCATCGCGCACCGCCTCACCACCCGCTACGAGTACCTCCAGGTCATCGACCGCTTCGACGACATCCCGGCGGCGCTAGGGGACTTCACCCAGCACATCCTCCTCGACTCCCCCGACAACTGGCCCGCCCACATCGCCGGCCACCCGCCCGCCGCCACCCTCACCTTCGTCCTGCTCGACCGGATCGGGCTGCGGGGCGGCGGCTGGGCGGGCATGTGGTGCATCACCGTCGGGGCGACGGCCTGCGTCGCCGTGCTGGTCACGATCCGCGCCCTGGCCGACGAGACCCTCGCGCGCAGGGCGGCCCCCTTCCTCGTCCTCGCCCCGGCCGCCGTGTGGATGGGCACCTCGGCCGACGCCTACTTCGCGGCGGTGGCGGCGTGGTCGGTGGCGCTGCTGGCCCTGGCGGTCACGAGGCGGTCGCTGTGGTGGGCGGGGGCGTCCGGCCTCCTCTTCGGCCTGACCTGCTACCTCTCCTACGGCCTGACGCTGATCGCACTGATCGCGGCGGCGGTACTGGTGCTCGGCAGGCACGGGGTCCGGGAGCGCCCCGCTCTGCTGGTGCCGCTGCTCGCCGGACTGGCCGTGGTCCCGGCGGCGTTCACGCTCGCCGGGTTCGACTGGTGGGAGGCGTACCACCTCCTGGTCACGCGCTACCACCAGGGCGCGGGCGGCATCCGCCCCTACGGCTACTGGGTGTGGGCCAACCTGGCCTGCACCGTACTCATCACGGGCCTGGCGACGGCGGCGGGCCTGCGCCGGACGGGCGTGGCGCTGCTCCACCGCCGCACCGACGGGGCCGCGGCGGCCCGCCTGGCACTCCTCGTGTCCGCCGCCCTCCTCGCCCTGCTGGTCGCCGACCTGTCCGGCATGAGCAAGGCGGAAACGGAACGCATCTGGCTGCCTTTCGCGGTGTGGCTCGTCCCGTCCTGCGCGCTCCTGCCCCACCCGCGTGCGTGGCTCACGGGGCAGGTGGTGCTGGCGTTGCTGCTCAACCATTTGCTGTTGACGGGGTGGTGACCCTGTCCTGTGTGCCATGAACCGGCGCCCGTACCGAGGTAAACGATCACTCCGCTGATCTGGGGATTTTGCGCTGGTTGGCATTGAAGCGCGCCTTCTTCTGACGATTCCCGCACGTGTTCATGTCACACCATTTGCGGGTGCGACTCTGGCTGGTGTCGAAGAAGGCGGCTCGGCAGGTTGGTGATGCGCACAAGGCCAGTTTCCCGTCTCGTTCGCCGGCGATGATGCTGATCGCGTCGGCGGCGATCACGCTGAGGGCGTCTTCCACGCCGGAAGCCGAGCTGAGCCGCCATCGCCGCTTGCCCTCGGGCGTGAGGATCGCCGCGGCCCGACCCTGAGCGCTGTAGTCATTGATGACTTGGACGGCAGGCGCAGGGAGAGCGTCCTGGATCGCGGCCGCTGTCGCGGCGGCGTGAATCGCCTCCCTCAGTTCCCGGGCGAGGTCGAGCTGGGCAGTGGTGCAGGAGTCCACGGAGAGGCCGCTCACCGCCAGCCAGTCGACGAGTCGTTGCGGCGTGGGAATGCGCTCCACAGCGTTGCCATGACGCTCCGACAGAGTCCCCGTGAAGCTGGTCGCCAGCACGTTACCGAGGCGGAAGTCAGGGAACCCAGTACGCATGGAACCACCTTAGCAGGTTCCACGCTGGCAAGAAGGCATGGTAGAACCGCCTTAGCCGGTTCGCAGTGGTTCGCAGCCGGTTCCACGACGGCCAGGAGGTCTCATGCCCCGTCCAACCAGCGACGTGCAAGCATTCGAAGCCCACGCAACTGACGCTGACCTCGACGATCTGCGCGCGCGACTGGCCGCGGCGAGGCTGCCGGAGGCTGAGACGGTCTGTCGCGCCGCGCCCGGCCCTCGCCGATGGGAACAGGGCGTTCCTCTCGCCGACCTCGTCGATGTCGTGAACTACTGGCGCACCGGGTACGACTGGCGGTCGTTCGAAGAGCGCCTCAACCGCATCGGGCAGTTCCGCACGACCATTGATGATCTGGGAATCCACTTCCTGCACCGCCGATCCGCGCGCGCGGATGCCACTCCTCTGATCTTGACGCACGGCTGGCCAGGCAGCATTGCCGAGTTCATCGATGTTGTAGACGAGCTGGCAGATCCGAAAGACGCAGGCGCGCCGGCGTTCCACGTCGTGGTCCCGTCGCTACCGGGCTTTGGTTACAGCGACAAGCCGGCCACCACCGGGTGGGGAACCGAAAAGATCGCGGCCGCATGGGTGGAACTGATGGGAAGGCTCGGCTACAGCAAGTTCGCGGCCCACGGCGGCGACTGGGGAGGGAATATCACCACGGTTCTCGGTGGCAGGTTCCCGGCGCACGTTCTCGGCATCCATACATTGTTCGCGGAGGCGCCGCCCGGGTTGCCAACGGACGGGCTGACGGCGGTCGAGCGCAAGTGGACCGAGGAAACCCGCGATTTCTGGCGCCACCGCGCGGCGTACGCGAAGCAGCAGGCGACCCGACCGCAGACCATCGGCTACTCGCTCGTCGACTCACCGGTCGGACTTCTTGCCTGGATCCTTGACAAGTTCGCCGAGTGGTCAGACACCGAAGACAGCCCGTTCGAGACGATTTCCATGGACCGGGTTCTTGACGACGTCACCCTGTATTGGCTGACGCGGACCGGCGCATCGGCGGCCCGCATCTACTACGAAAGCCACAACTCGCTGGACCCCGAACTTCGGGTCGACGTCCCGTCAGCAATCAGCATGTATCCCCGCGACATCGAGAAGTGTCCGCGCCCCTGGGCGCAGGAGCGGTACCGACAGATCGTCCGATGGAGGTCACCCGAAATCGGGGGACATTTCCCGTCGCTGGAGGTTCCCGGGTATTTCGTCAAAGACCTGCAAGAGGGCCTCGCGGCGGTGCTGGCCGCTCATCGGTGAACGCGGCTCGGCGACCCGGGCACTCGATCACCGGCTGTTGCCCGTTGACGAGCTGAGACCGTCGGCCGATGCTTCCTCGTGAGCCTCGCGTTCGGTTTCGCGAGAGGCGAGCTGAGCCCTGCGGACGTGGCCGGCCGGCTGTCGATGACGGTCGCTGCCCGTACCCGGGAGGAGACACGGTTCCTCTCCGTCGCGGCGGACTACAGCGAATGGATCAGCCCCGACGAGCTCCCGGGATGGGAAAACGATCTGAGAGCCGCGGCCCACTCGCTGACCGCCTCCACCGACCTCGGCTCCGGTACCGGCGTGCCGGGCCGCGGCGCGATTGGCTAAGCCCTACGCCCCTTCAACGCGCCCTCGCCCGAGCGGTTCGAAGGTGATGTGCGGCGCCAGCGCCCGGAGAAAGTCGGCGGCGTCGAAGATCTGGCCCGCGGAGGCCACGCCCGTCGCGTGGGTCCGGCCCGTGAGGATGCGGTCGGTCGCCTCCACCGCCAGCGGTGCGGTGACGGCGTAGATGTCCTGGCCCGTTGCCACGGCACGGCGGTCGGTGTGGCCGGAGCGGACGACGGCTTCGACGAGGAAGGTCTGGTCGGAGCGTCCCGTCTCGTCGGTCGCGGTCGGTGCCGGGGTGTCCGGGGCGGAGAGGTCGCCGGCCGCTTCCGTCGTCATGTGGGTGCGTACCTCGGGGATGGAGAGGTGGCTGGGGATGGTGACCACGTCGGCCATCGTGAAGTCACCGATGACCTCCCTGGGGCCCATCGGGTCGGGGAAGGGCCACTTCAGGAGGGTCGGCTCGGTGTCGTGGTACTCCAGCCGGCCGTTCGTGTAGCGGACGCGCCGGCCGGACCGCCGCTCGCGGGAGACCGTGCCCGCGATGCGTGTCCCGGGGGTGGGGTGCCAACCGCTCAGTCCGTACGCGACGGTCGCCTCGTCGGCTGTCGTCCAGTCGCCCATCGCGGCCGTGGTCAGGAGGTCGCCCAGGCCGCCGTAGAAGGCCATCGCGGGGACGATCACCGCTCCCGCCGCCCGGGCACGGCCCGCGAAGTGCGTGAAGGTGTCGACGTTGGCCTCGATCTCGGCCGCCACGTCCACGTACGGGATGCCGGCGCGCAGGGCCGCCTCGATCACGGGCGCGGCGGTGAGGGCGAAGGGGCCGGCGCAGTTGATCACGGCGGCCGCGCCGGTCAGGGCGCGGTCGAGCGAGGCGGGGTCGTCGATCGAGGCCGGGCGGACTTCGAGACCGGGGGCGGATGCCGCCAGCGCGCGCAGTTTGCCCGCGTCGCGGCCGGCGAGGATCGGGACGAACCCGCGATCACGCAGTTCAGCCACCACGAAGCGTCCCGTGTGGCCGTACGCGCCGTATACCGTCACCTTCACCGACTGTGCCGTTCCCGTTCCCATGGGTTCTCCCCCGTCGAGTGCTCACAGCACGCGCTGCGAGCTGTTGTGAACATCCTGGCCACCATGGACCGCCCACCGTGAGTGTCCGGAACGACGTGACCCGTACAGTTCCGGACATGACTACTGTCGCGCTCGCCGTCACCGACGGGATGCTGCACTTCGAACTGTCCCTGGCTCATGAGGTGTTCGGGTCGGCTCCGGTGGGCGTGGACGTGCCCTGGTACGACGTCCGGGTCTGCGGGGTGGACGCCGTGCGGGTCGGGCGGTTCCGGCTGGAGTCCGACCAGGGACTCGACGGGCTTCGGGACGCGGACACCGTGATCGTGCCAGGCTGGGCGGACACCGACGTGGAGCCGCCTGCCGAGCTCGTCGGCGCGGTGCGTGCGGCCCACGAGGCGGGTGCGCGTGTGGCCTCCCTGTGCACGGGCGCGTTCGTGCTGGCCGCCGCAGGCCTGCTGGACGGCAGGCGCGCGACCACGCACTGGGCGCACACCGGGGCGCTGGCCACCCGCTACCCGCGCGTGGAGGTCGATCCGGACGTGCTCTACGTGGACAACGGCAGCGTGCTGACCTCGGCCGGCAAGGCCGCCGCGATGGACCTGTGCCTGCACCTGGTCCGTCTCGACCACGGCTCGTCCGTAGCCAACGCCGTGGCCCGCCGCCTGGTCGTGCCGCCGCACCGGGCCGGCGGCCAGGCCCAGTTCGTCGCTGCCCCCGTGCCCACCCGGGACGACCACCCGCTCGCCACGCTGCTGCCCTGGGCGATCGAGCGTCTCGACCAGCCGCTCACCGTGGAGGACCTGGCACGCCGTGCGGGAATGAGCTCGCGCCATCTGGGCCGCCACTTCAGGGCGGTGACCGGCACCACTCCGCTGCAATGGCTGCTGACTCAACGCATCCGCCGCGCCCAGGAGTTGCTGGAGACCACCGACGACATGGTCGACGCCATCGCGGCGGCCACCGGCATGGGCACCGCCACGACGCTGCGCCGGCACTTCAACCGCACGGTCGGCGTGCCTCCGGACACCTACCGCCGGACCTTCCGCTCGACGCCCGGACCCACCCGGCCGGCAGCGGAGTAACTCCCGCCACACAGTGAACGCACAGCCGCCGTTCCTCCTCTTTCACGGCGAACCCCCCAACCGAGAGGAACGTGCTGTGCGTTCACGTACGCGTATACGTACACGTAGACCTTCGCGCCTGTACCCGGCCGGGTCGGTCGTCCTGGCCCTCGCCGCCGCGGGATCCGTGCTGGCGGGGCCGGCCGGCTCCGCCTCCGCCGCCGAGACGGGCGGCGTCGCCGACCTGCGGGCGGATGTGAACCGCGACGGACGGGTCGATGTCACGGGCGGCACCGACAAGGCCGGTGAGAACAGCTGGTCCGTCGGGCGCGGAGCCGTCTACCTGCCCAACATCGACGACGACGGCAAGCGGTGCCCGGTGACCGGGCCGGGCGGCAAACCGCTGTCCAACGCCAAGCTGGCCGCGTGCAACGACGGCTCCGACACGAAGGTCAACGGCAGTGCGGACGCCGCCGACCTCGCCCGGGTCCGTTCCGTCCCCATGCCGGGTCTGCGCAAGGACGCCAAGGGCAGTCTGAAGGTCACCACGGGAGGCAAGCACGCTCGCCTCTTCCTCAAGCGTTCCGGCAAGTGGATCCCGGTGACGTCCAAGACCCGGCTCACCGCCGCCGAGTTGCGTGCCGGTGCGGAGCTCGGTGTCGAGGGCACCGATGTCGTCCGGGACAGCGCGAAGTGGGACGGCCGTGCGGTGGTCCGGCTGACGGTGACGTCCGCGGGCGAGTCCACCTCCGACTCGGTGACCCTCCGCGTCGCTCCGCTGCTGACCCATCACCACCTCCAGAACGCGCAGCAGCTGATGGTGACCAAGATCCGCGGGGCAGGCGAATACGGGAAGTTGCAGCGGAAGTTCGTCGAGGAACTGGGCAACGAGGTCAAGAAGGCCGGTGTCACCAAGCCGCTGATCACCTTCGAGAAGTACGGGGACCCCTGGGCCCAGGACTTCGTCGAACCGGCCTACGTCAGCATGACCGGGCCGGGCGGTCGGCGACACGTGATGCGCGTGATGCTGCGTTCCGCCCAGCTGGACCGGGACGCGGGCCGGGAGCTGTTCGAGAAGGTGCGCGGCCGGGACGTCGGTGTGGTGCAGGTGACCGACCGGGCCGAGCCCGACGACTGGTCGCTCAACTCCATGGGGAACCTGGAGACCATCCCGCCCTACGCGCACGGCGGGCGCTCGTTCCCGGCCGGGCGGATCATCATGGGTGAGCGCAAGGACAGCGGGGCGCGGCCGTCCAAGGTGATGCGGACGATGCTCAAGTCGCAGGGGTTGCAGGATCCGCTGCTGCTGGACACCTCGTGGCTGGGGGTGGGGCACGTCGACGAGTTCGTGCAGTTCCTGCCCGCCGACACCCCGCGCGGCTGGCGCATCGGCGTCGCCGACCCGGAGGCGGGGCTGGAGCTGCTGCGCGGCGCCAAGCGCGACGGCCACGGCAAGACGAAGATGTTCTCCGTCCCGGGCCGGAGTGACAGTTCGGCGCCCAAGGAGACCATCGACCAGGCACTCGCCTCCCGGCATCTGGTGTCCGACAACGAGATGGCGGCACGGCGCATCGCCGCCAACCTGGAGATCCTCAAGCGCGAGACGGGGGTCACCGACGAGGAGATCGTGCGGGTGCCCGCGCTGTACACCCGCGAGTCGGAGGTTGTGACCACCGAGGGCCAGGAGATTCCCGTGCCGCGGCTGACGCGCATGGGCGCCGGTTCCGACCTCGTGGACAGCCTCGGGGACCGCGGCCAACAGAAGTGGCTCGCCGAGAACCCGGCCGGCTCGCGTGCGGCGGCTGCGGCGACGGTGATGACCAGCGCGTACGTTCCCGGAGCGGTCAACGGCGTGCTCCTGGGGCGCGACCGCTACCTCGCCCCGCGCCAGTGGGGGCCCGTCATCGGCGGCAAGGACATCTTCACGGCGGCCGTCACCGCCGCTTACCGGCGGGTCGGCCTGAAGGTGTCGTACATCGACGACTGGTACACGTACCACCTCGGCATGGGCGAGGTGCACTGCGGCACCAACACCCTGCGCGAGGCGACGGCCGCGTGGTGGCAGCGCCCGGTGGCGTGAGCCGTAACGAGGAGTGGGCGGCGGGCGGTTCGGCCCGTCGCCCGGGGCGGCGGAACCAGACGGTCAGGAGCCGGACGGTCCGCCGTCGTGCCCGGGTCCCAGGCGGCGGTAGGCGGCACGGGCGTGGGTGAAGCGGGCCAGGGACGTGCCGACGAGGGCGGCGGTGAGCAGGCAGGCGAGCCATGTGGTGTCGCGGGGAACGGCCCAGGTGAGGGTGCCCGCGGGCGGGATGGCGAAGCCGTTGAGGAACAGCCAGCACAGGACGGCCGTGCCGGGGGCCGCCGTGAAGCGTGCGCACAGGCCGAGCACGGCGGCCAGCAGGGACAGCGCGAGCAGGGCCAGTTCGGGGCGGTCGGTCCCCACCACGGTGTTCAGGACTGCCACCAGCACCAGTGCGCCGCCGAACGCCCCGGCCCACACCAGCGGCGTCGCCACCGGCCGCGGGACGGGCCTGGCTCCGGTGCCCAGCGGCCTCCATCCGATCATGCCGGTGTCTCCTTCCCCGAGGGTGCTCGTCAGGGTCCCACTCAAAGCTGTTCAGTGAAACACTCGAACCGGACAGTCGGGCGACGCCGCCGAGCATGACGAAACCCCAGGTCCAAGACCTGGGGTTGCTTCGTCCGGACCGGCATCACACGAAGGCGCTCTGGCCCGTGATCGCCTTGCCGACGATCAGGGTGTTCATCTCACGGGTGCCCTCGAAGGAGTAGATCGCCTCGGCGTCGGCGAAGAACCTGGCGATGTCGTGGTCCAGGAGGATTCCGTTGCCGCCGAAGATCTCCCGGCTCCAGGCCACGACCTCCCGCATCCGCGCGGTGACGAACGCCTTGGCCAGGGCGGAGTGTTCGTCGCGGAAGACGCCGGCGTCCTGCAACCGGGCGAGCTGAACCAGCATGCCCCACGACGCGGTGATGTTGCCCAGGCTCTTGACCAGCAGGTCCTGCACGAGCTGGAAACCGCCGATCGGCTGGCCGAACTGACGGCGTTCCCGGGCGTAGTCGAGGGCCAGTTCGTAGGCGCCGGCCATGACGCCCAGCGCCTGCCAGGCCACTCCGCTGCGGGTGGCGCGCAGGATCTCGGCGACATCGCGGAAGGAGTTGATGTTCTGGAGACGGTTCGCCTCCGGGACCCGGACGTCGGTGAGGGTGATCTCGGCGTTCTCCACGATGCGGAAGGCGATCTTGCCCTCCATCTTCGCGGGTTCGAAACCGGGCGTGTCCTTCTCGACGACGAAGCCCTTGACGTGGTTGTCGTCGACGTCCCGCGCCCACACGACGACGTAGTCGGCGAAGGTCGCGTTGCCGATCCACTTCTTGGCGCCGTTCAGGATCCAGCTGTCGCCCTCGCGCTTGGCCGTGGTGCGCATGCCGCCCGCGACGTCGGAGCCGCCGAGCGGCTCGGTCATGGCGAACGCGCCGATCTTGTCCATCGCGGCCATCTCCGGGAGCCAGCGGTCGCGCTGCTCCTGGTCGCCGCCGGAGTGGACGGAGTACATCGCGAGGCCGTTGTGGACGCCGAAGAACGTGGCGACCGAGGCGTCGGTGCGGCTCAGTTCCATCGCGAGCATGCCGCTGAGCAGGTTGCTGACGGCGGGCCGGTGCTCGCCGTAGCCCTCGTAGGGCAGGCCGGCGAGGCCGCTGTCGCGGAAGATGCCGATGAGCTCCCGGGGGAACTCACCCTTGGCCCAGTTGCCGTTGACGAGCGGCTTGATCTCGTCGCGCATGAGGGAGCGGGCCTTGAGGAGGATCTTGCGCTCCTCGTCCGGAAGCAGCGCCTCGTAGGCGTAGAAGTCGGCGGTGAGCTGGTCTTCGAGCGGTTCGATGGTGGTGGTCATCTCAGTTCTCCTCCTTGTCCGTGCTGTCCAGGGCGGACAGGACGGCGAGTTGCCTGCGGTCGCGCGTCTCGGTGAGTTCCGGGTACGTGGAGGAGCCGTAGGCCTGTTCCACGGCTGCGATGAGCCGTTCCTGTTGGTCGTCGTTCTGGGACGGGGTGCCGAGGTCCGCCCACATCCGCTTCATCGAGGCGCCGATGTGCTCGGCCATGTGCCGGTAGCCGCCGGGTCCGCCGCCCAGGTGCGAGCCGAGGAACGGCCCGACCGTGGCCCAGCGCAGCCCCAGCGAGTTGGTCATGACCGTGTCGAGTTCCTCGGGCGTCACCACGCCCTGCTCGACGAGGTACACGGCCTCGCGGCTGAGCGCGTTCTGAAGGCGGTTGCCGACGAAGCCGGGGATCTCCTTGCGCTCGACGACCGGGGTGCGGCCGACCGAGGTGTAGAAGTCCACCGCGGCCTTCACCGCGTCCTCGCCGGTGCGCTCGCCGGGCACGACCTCGACGAGCGGGACCAGGTGCGGCGGGTTGAAGGGGTGGCCGATCAGGACGCGGGCGGCGGCGTCGTCCGCCAGTTCCTTGGTGAACTCGGTCGACGGGATGGCCGACGACGAGCTGAGCAGCAGCGCGTGGCCGGGTGCTTCGCGGGCCAGGGTGGCGAACAGGTCCTGCTTGAACTCGATCCGCTCGGGGCCGTTCTCCTGTACGACATCCGCGTCGCGGACCGCGTCGGTGACGCCGGCGGCGATATGCACCCGGCCGGCGAGGCCCGTCACGTCCAGGCCGCGGGCGGCCAGGTGCGGGGCGGAGCGCGCCAGGGCCTCGTCCACGGCCTCGGCGAGGTCCGGTCGCGGGTCGCTCACCCGGACCGTCAGGCCGTGCGCGGCGAACAGGGCCGTCCAGGACAGTCCGATGGTCCCGGCGCCGATCACCGCGGCCGTACGGAAGGTGCGGGTCATGACGCGGCTCCCTTCAGGTAGTCGTGGACCGGCTCGGCGCCGGACAGCGTCAGGTCGGTGAGGACGTGGCTCGCGGAGACGACCTCCAGCACCGGCAGGTCGGCCAGCGGGGCGAGCACGTGCTGGAACAGCTGGAGCCGGGCCGGGCCGGTCCACGCCTCCTTGACGGTGACGTCGGTGATGCGCGTGCGGACGAGTTCCTGCACCCGCGGCGAACCGTCGTAGCCGGGAATCGTCTTGAGCATGAAGGTCGGCACGGTGATCTGTGCCCGGGCCTCCCGCCGGTCCAGCTCGTGGTGCTTGTAGCCCATGGTCGCGGTGGCGACCCGCAGGCTGCCGTGGTCGAGGGTGCCGACGAGCGCGCCGGAGTCGACGGTGAGCGCCGGGGAGCCGAGCACCTTCGGGTAGGCGGAGACCTCGCGGCCGGAGGCGGTCGCCGGGAAGTTGTCGAGGTACATCGCGTGCAGGTACTCGCCGTGCTCGCCCTCGAAGCTGACGGGGATCGCCTGTCCGGCCTCCGTGTAGGGGCCGTATCCGCTGACGTCGCCCATCTTCATGACCTCGAACCGGACCAGGGGTTCACCGGTCCGCAGTGGTTCGGGGACGACGGCCCGCAGCGCGTCGAGGTCGGTGCGGTAGACGACGTTGAGGTACTCACGGTCGGTGAACCGCGGGACCGTCGGCGCGTACGCCGGGCTGGTGAGCGGGGTGGTGAGGTGCTGTCGTACGTCCTCGGCCTGCATGGCGGCTCACCGTCCCGTCCATCGCGCGGGGCGGCGCTCGGCGAAGGCGGTCATGCCCTCGCGTACGTCCGCCGACGCCATCAGGGTCTTCATCTCCCCGCGCTGGAAGGCGAAGGCGTCGGCGTCGGGTGCGCCGTCGGCGGCGCGGACGACGCGCTTGACGGCCGCGAGCGCGAGCGGGGCGTTCTCCGCGAGCCGTTCGGCCAGGTGGAGCGCCTCGGCGACGGCCTGGCCGGTGGCGGTGACCCGGTTGGCCAGGCCCAGTTCGCCGGCGCGGCGGCCGTCGACGGGCTCGCCGGTCAGCAGGAGTTCCATGGCCAGGTGGTGCGGGACGCGCTTGGGCAGCCGGATCACACCGCCGCCCGCCGCGATCAGCCCGCGCTTGACCTCGGGCAGCCCGAACCGGGAGTCCTCGGCCGCGACGATCAGGTCGCAGGCCAGGGCCAGTTCGAAGCCGCCGCCCATGGCGTAGCCCTCCACGGCGGCGATCAGGGGCTTGGCCGGTTCGGCCTCGGTCAGTCCGCCGAAGCCGCGGCCTTCGACCTCGGGCGACTCGCCGCGCAGCGCGGCCTTGAGGTCCATGCCGGCGCTGAACGTGCCGCCCTCGCCGGTCAGGACACCGGCCCGCAGCTCGGGGTCGGCCTCCAGTTCGTCCAGTGCGGCGGTCAGGCCGGTGGCGACCGCGGCGTTCACGGCGTTGCGGGCCTCGGGGCGGTCGAGGGTGATCAGCAGGGTGGAGCCGATCCGTTCGGTGCGTACGGGAGTTGCGGGGGTGCTCATGGCTGTCCTCCTGTGACGGTCAGCGGGCGGCGGCGTCGAGCTCGGCGAGGACGTCCTCGGTGTCCTGGCCGGCGACCGGTGCCAGACGGCGGATCGAGCCGGGGGTGGCGGAGAAGCGCAGCGGGATGCCGATCGTGCGGACCGTGCCCTCGGTCGGGTGCTCGACGGTGTCGAGCAGGTGGCCGTCGCGGACGTAGGGGTCCTCGTGGGCGCGGTCCAGTTCCAGCACCGGGGCCATCGGGATGCTGTGCTTGGCGCACACCTCCGCCCACTCCTCGGTGGTCAGCGCCGGGGCGCAGGACTCCAGGAGCGCGGCCAGGTCCTCGTGGTCGGCGCTGTCGATGGCGTCCCCGTTCACGCGCGGGTCCTCGGCGAGGTCCGGGCGTCCGGCGGCGGTGAAGAAGTCCCGGTAGTTCTGCGGGTTGTACGGCATGACACAGGCCAGGCCGTCCTTGGTGCGCACCGCCTTGTGGCCCTTCAGCATCGACAGGGCGAAGCCGGTGGGGCCCGTCTCGGGCACGTGGGTGTGTCCCGCCAGGTGCTCGACGAGGTTGAACGCGATGAGTGTGTCCGTCATCGGGATCTCGACGAGCTGGCCCTGCCCGGTCCTGTTCCGGTGCAGCAGGGCGGCGAGGACGCTGTAGGCGATGGTCAGGGAGGAGACCTTGTCGCCGATGATGGTCGGCAGGTAGACGGGCTCGCCCAGCGCCCGGTCGGCGATGTCGACCAGGCCGGACGCGGCCTGCACGGTCTCGTCGTAGGCGGCGTTGCCGGCCCGGTCCGAGTCGCTGCGGAAGCCCTGGGCGTGCGCGTAGACGAGGCCCGGGTTGCGGGCGGCGATGTCGTCGTGGGACAGGCCCAGGCGGTGCAGTGCGCCCGGCCGCATGTTGGTGATCAGCACGTCCGCGGTGTCGATCAGCCGCAGCGCCCGCTCCCGGTCCGTCTCCTCCTTGAGGTTGAGGGCCACGCTGCGCTTGTTGCGGTTGACGTTGAGGTTCAGCGGGGTCATGCCCGGCGTGGTGCGGTAGTGGCCCACGCGCACGGTGTCGGCGGGCGACTCGATCTTGATCACGTCGGCGCCCAGGTCGCCGAGGATCTGTGCCGCGTAGGGGCCCATCACCACGGTCGAGAGGTCGATCACGCGGACGCCCTCCAGGGGGCCGGCGACGGTGTCCTTGATGTCCGTCATCGTTTTCCTTCCACTCCTCGCTTCACCTGTATGTGTGTATCTGGAAACTAAGTTAGCAAGAGGGGAATGGAAAACGGAAGCGAATGGAGTGACCAATGAACGAAAGGCGGCATGACCACAGTGGTCATACCGCCTTTGCGAATATTTTTCGAATGCTTGGCCGAGTCAGGCGCGGAGCGGCTCGGCGAAGATCTCGTGAGCGGCGGCGACGACTTCCTCCAGGTCACCGCCGTGCGCCCGGTCCTTGCGCCACAGCAGACCGGTCTCCAGCCGGGGATGGAAATCCGAGAAGGGAAGAACGGCCACATTGTCGAGACGGTAATTCTGAACAGGGCTTCGCGGATCCAGCATGGAAATGGAGAATGCCAGGCCACTGGAGACTATCTCGGAAACACCGTCGAAAGTAGCGCTGCCGATTTCGATGCGTTTCTTGATACCGAGTTCGGCCAGTTGCTGGTCGAGACCGCGGAAATACGCGTTGGTCACGGCCGTGGGCGAGCCCGCGTAGGCGAGTCCGGACAGTTCTGCCAGTGCGACCGACTCCCGCCCCGGGAAACGGTCCCTGGGCACGACCGCGCCGAGCCGCTCCGACATCACCGGCAGCTGCTCCAGGGCCGGGTCGGCGCCGACCGGGAGCCGGGCCAGGGTCAGCGCCAGTCTGCCGTCACACACCGCGTCGACCAGACGCTCGGTGCCGCCCGGCCAGCGTTTGATCTCGAACCGGTCGCCGACCCGCTCGGCGAGGGCGTCCATCCGTTCCCGCAGGTCCGGATGGATGCCGCTGGGGACGCCGAGCAGCAGGGTGGTCCGCCGCGGCCGGGCCGTCTCGTCCAGCCGCCACTGGATGGAGTCGACCTGCTCCAGCACACCGCGGGCGATCGGCAGCAGCGCGCTGCCGGCCGGGGTGAGCCGCACATGATGGGTGTCGCGGTCGAACAGCCGGTGTCCGAGCTCGTTCTCGAGATCCTTGATCCGCCGGCTCAGCGGGGACGCCGCCATGTGCAGTTTGCGGGCCGCGGTGGAGAAGTTCAGTTCTTGGGCGACGGCGACGAAATAGCGCAGGTGCAGGAGCTCCACCCGGCTCACCCTAACCGGTGTGGTCGGCGGTCCTGGGGGCTGTGGGGCAGGGGAGTTCCTTCTCCAGCAGCGTGAAGGACTTGGGCGCCCCGCCCGGCTGCGGCTTGCCCTCCTTGTGGCCCACCACGCGGTAACCGGCGTCCTGGTAATAGGCGTTGAGCTGTGCGTTGCCCGCCAGGCAGTCCAGGCGGACGCGGGTCCGTCCGGCCTCGGCCACCCGGCGTTCCGCGGCCTGAAGCAGCAGCCGCCCCGTGCCGGGCGCGGCGGCGTACCGGTCCACCATGAGCCGGTGCACGTACCCGGCCACGGGCGGCTGCGGCCCCCAGGCGGCCTCGTCCTCCCACCACAGCTCCCAGGCTCCGATGGCGCGCCCTTCGGCCTCCGCGAGCCAGACCTCGTCCTGGGCCATGACCTGGCGGAAGTGCTCCTCGTCCAGCTCCCCCGGCCGCCACTGCCCGGTGATGCCGCGGGCCAGCATCCAGCGGGCCGCGCCGTCGCGCAGACGGACGAGGGTGGACAGGTCGGTCTCGGTGGCCGGGCGGAGGCGTAGATCATTCACCCGGGGATCGTCGCACGCGCGCGGTCACGGCCGGGAGGCTTCCCATTCGCCTCCGCCTTGGCCGGGCACGTAAACGTAGTGCGGACGGCCGGTCTTGGAGGTGGTGCGGAAGGGCTTCCCGCCGTCCGTGATCTCTATCGTCCCCTGGCGACCACCGCTGCTCCACTGCAGCTCCAGTTGCCACTTCACATCACGGGTGCCGGTGTGGGCGGTGATGTACAGCACCTCGGGGTCGGACTGGCTGACCTTGTAGGGGAAGCCGCGCTGGCCGCCCTTCGGCGCCACTGTGGGCTGTGCCGCGTCGAGGTCCAACCCGAACTCCCTCGGTTCCACCCCTCCGCCGCAGCCCGACCCCATCTCGTACGCGGTCCAGGCCAAGGGCGCGGCCGAGCCGACTACGCGGACGTGCAGCGACTCGATGACCACGGCCTTGTCCCCGGTGCCCTGGACGGTCACCGAGACACGGTGCTTCCCGGCGGATACGGCACCGACATCGCTCGCCCATTTCGGGCCGTCCCGCACCGTCGGCGGTGGCAGTGGGACTTGGGCGGGGGGCCGGTCGACCATGTAGAACGTCCCGCAGTAGGCATCCCAGTCGTGGGCACGGGCGCTCACCGTCAGCGGCACGGGGTCATCGTCCGGGGCGGGGTCCGGGACGGTGTCCGGGGCCGGGGCCGCACCGTGGCCGGCCGACTCCGCCGCCGACGCCGGCCCCGACGGCTTCGTGCTCGGCGTCCTGGAGTCCGGAGACCGGCTCGGCCGCGCCGAGGGGGACGTGGACGGGGACGCCGATCCGTGCGGTGCGTGGAGATCGGTGGACCCGGCCACGGTGGGCACGCGCCGGCCGCCCGGGTCCTCGCCGGTGTCGATGTTCTCCAGGACCGCCGTCGTCAGGGCGACCACGGCCAGGGTGCTCGCTGCGACCACGATCCGCCGCTTGCGGAAGCCGGAGCGGCGCCGTACCGGACGCTGCGTGGGCACGCCCGCTTCCGGTGGTGCCTCCGCACCGGATCCGGGCAGGCTCCCGGTCCCCGGTACGGACGCGGCCACCCCCGGCTCCGCCACCACAGCCGCCCCGGATCCCGGCAGGGCAGCCGACTCGGAGTCGGCCCCAGGTCCCGCCACGGATCCGGGAGCCCCCTCCGGCTCGGAGCCGGGTCGGGGCACGCCGTCCTGGCCCGCGGCGGCCGGAGTCCCTTCCTCTGCCCTGTTCGCCGCGGCCCGCCGGGAGCGTTCCCGCGCCGCGTCGGCCACGACCCATCGACGGTGCAGCTCGACCGCTTCCTCCGGGGTCGCCTTGCACAGCCGCGCGAAACGCGAGACCGACGCGTAGTCGGCCGGCACCCCCTCCCCCTTGCAGTAGCGGTGCAACGTCGACGTGCTCATGTGCGCCCGCTTGGCCAGAGCTTCGTAGCTCAGCCCCGAACGCTGCTTCAACTCGCGTAGAAGCGCAGCGAAATCAGCTGTCTCCTCAGCCGTCCCCACTGGTCCTCCATCTCGTTCGGCATCCCACGAGTGGGACGTTCCCCCTGGTCAGAGCCGGTGCTGCCGTCCCAGCGTGCCAAAGGTCCGGTTGGAATGGCGGATGGGACGGAGCGTGGCACAGGCTTGGGTCATCCAAGCACGCCGCCCCGTTCGAGGGCGGTGACGCCGATCTCAACTTCCGGTTTCGGCCGCACATCTGTCCGACCGACACCCATAAACCGGAACGTTCCATTCCGTAAATCCGGAACTCAGGAAACTCGAAACTCAGAGAGAGCAGTTCATCGCATGCGTATCGCACAGCGCTCCACCACCCGCGTGGCCGCCTCCTCCCTGGTCGCTGCCGCCGCTTTCGCGCTCGTCGGTGTCCAGGCCGCGGGCCAGACGGCCTCCGCCGCCACCCCGCAGCAGGCCCCCGTGACCGCCAGCTGCACCGCGGCGAACACGGAGCTGACCGTCAAGGACGTCCCCCGGCCCATCAACACCCTGCTGCTCACGGCCACCAACACCGGCACCAAGCCCTGCAACCTCTACGGCGCGCCCTACCTGGCCGCCGGCGCCGGCGCCCAGGCCCCCGTCCCGTGGCTGGACTCCAGCAAGCCCCAGGCCGTGGTGACCCTGGCTCCCGGCGAGTCCGGGTACGCCGGCATCGGGACCTCCTCCCCTGACGGCGACGAGGGCTACATCGCCAAGACCCTGGGCGTGCACTTCGCGAACAAGCAGCAGAACGGCTCGGTCGGCAAGGGCGCGACGCTGCCGCTGCCCAACGGCGGCGTGTACTTCAACAGCGCCAACTTCGTCACGTACTGGCAGAGCGACGTGTACGACGCGCTGTTCGGCTGAGCCGTCTGGCGTCCCACGGCACCGCCGGTGGTTGCGGTGCCGTGGGACGCGAGCACGTGAAGAAGTGTTTCCTGCCGAAGCCCGGTCCCAGCACCGCCGCGCGAGGACGCGTGGGGCAGGCGCTGGTGCCTGACGGTCACGCAGGTTCGGGGATCCGGCGGTGGCCCGCCAAGACGACCAGTGCGCCGACGACCGCCAGGCCCATCAGGACGCTGCCGAAGACGGTCGCCCCGGTGGGCAGGCCCACGGTGTCCATGAGGTAGCCCGTGGACACCGGCAGGAGACCGGCCGGGAGGTAACCGCCCACGTTCAGCGCGGCGTTGGCCTCGGCGAGTCGCTGCGGCGGGACGGCGGAGTTGAGCAGGGAGAGGCCGCCGAGCTGGCCCATGCCCTGGCCGGCCCCGGCGAGCAGGGCGGAGGCGACGAGCAGGGCGACGGACGAGGCGGGCACGGCGGCGATCAGTGCGGCCGTGCCGAGGGTGGTGCTGATCGCGCCGGCGGTCAGGACGGTGCGCCGGGGCAGCTTCCGCACGGCGAACTGGACGCCGGTGGCCGCGAGGAACATGACGAACGCCATGGCTCCGGAGACGATCCGGCTGGTGGTGCCGAGCAGTTCGGTCAGCAGCGTGGGGCCGAGCGACAGCACGAAGGACGTGGCGGTGATGCCGGGGGCGAACACCGCGATGCCCAGGGCGAGATGGACGCCGTTGCCGCGCGGCACCCCGGGCACGCGCACCCAGGCGCCCTCACCGGGCGCGGCGGGACGGCGTACGGGCATGCGCAGCACGGCGAGGACGGCCGTGACCAGCAGCACCGCCTCGACGGCGAAGACGGTCACCGTGGGCGCCGGCAGCGTCTCGGACAACACGCCTGCGAGCAGCGGGCCGAGGCCGGCCCCGAAGACCATCGCGCAGGAGGCGAGCAGCGCGGCCAGCCGCCTGCGCTCAGGGCCCGCCACGTCCGTCACGGCGGCCATGCCCGCGGAGACGACGGCGCCGACGGCGATCCCGGTGAACAGCCGGGCGACGAGCAGCGCGGTGACGGTCGTGGCCGTGGCGAAGATCGCGCAGGCGGCTAGTGCGAGGGCGAGCGCGGGCAGCAGCACGGGCTTGCGTCCCAGCCGGTCGGAGACGACACCCGAGACGAGCAGCGACCCGAGCAGGCCGACGATGTAGAACGCGAAGACGACGGTCAGGGTGCCCTTGGAGAACCCGATGTCGCGCTGCCACAGCACGTACAGCGGGGTCGCCGCGTTGGAGAGCACGAAGACGGCGGTGACCGGCCACGCCGCCAGCCACACCCACCAGGTGGGGGTACGGGGTGCGGCGGCCTGACGTTCCGGCATGGTTGATTCCTCCGGCGAGCTCAGTACGAGTTTTTTCGAACCTAACATGCAGTACGATGAAACTCGTACAAGAGATTCGGATGACAGGGAGCTGCCCATGTCCGCGACGGCTCACGACGTGCCGGTCATCAAGGTGCTGCCGGAGCCGGAGAACCTGCCGGAACCGCTGCCCGAGCCCGCGGTCGAGGAGTTGCGCCTGGAGACGGTGCTGGGCGCGCTGAGCGACCCGCTGCGCCTGACGATCGTGCGCAAGCTCCTGCTGGAGTCGGAGGCGTTCGACCACTCCTGCGGCTGGTTCGGCCTCGACCGCCCCAAGTCCTCCCTCACCCACCACTTCAAGGCGCTGCGCGAGGCCGGTGTCACGCGCCAGCGCCAGTACGGGCTGGAGCGCCGCAGCCACGTCCGCGTGGCCGACCTCAACGCACGCTTCCCCGGCCTGTTGGATCTGGTGGCGGCGTGGGCCCCGGACACGCCCTGAGCTGACGCGAGAACCACCACCGACGACCGCCCGGACGCGTTGTTCAGTCAGCGGACCGGGTGGCCGAACAATCCGTGCCGCGACTGAACTGGGCTCGCCGGGAAGGGCCGCAGCACGGAGAGGGGTCGTCGGATGGGCAGGAGCAGGGGCGTCGCGGGCGTGGTCGCCGGGCTGGTGCTGGCCGTCGGGGGTTGCGGGGAGAGCGGGACGGACGACAAGGCTGCCAAGTCGTCGGCCGAGCCGAAGCCGACCGGGTCGCCGTCATCGTCGCCGTCGTCCGAACTCGTGGAGTGGGTCGGCGACATGTGTGAGTCGACGGTCGCGCTCCGGAACCTGCGCAAGGAGAGCGCCGCGGATCTGAAGGAGATCCGGGACTCGGACGATGAAACCGGGATGTTCGCCCACGCCCGCGCCATCAGTTACCTCTCCACGACGCCGGCTGACGTGGAGACCGTGGCCGGTGACCTGGAGGCCCTCGGTCCGTCGGGCGTTCCCGCGGCCGACCGGCTGCGCGACGCCCTGCGGAAGAAGGTGAGGAGTGTCGCGGACAAGCTCGGAGCCCAGTCACCGGCGGTGGGCCTCGAGTACGCCGAGAGCACTGCCGCGGACGTCGACAAGCAGGTCCAGTCCCTCACCCCGCCCGAGCCGGACCTGCCCGCGCTGACCAAGAGGGTTCCGCGGCTCGCGGCGGCGTACGAGCAGGCCGAGCAGTGCGCGCCGGGCTGGAAGCCCGACGGGTCGTCCGGGGAGGGCGGCTCGCCCGCTGCCGACCCCACCGGCCCGCTGCCCAAGGCGGCGGACGGCAAGAACTACGCGGCCTGCTCGGACGGCGCGTGCGAGGTCCTGGTGACCTCCACGGCGGACATCACGGCGAAGGGCACGAAGGTGCACGTCACCGTGGCGGACGACTCCGTCACCTTCCAGTCGGGGGGCGCCCTGATGCAGCTCGGCGGCGGAGGCGGTGAGGCCGGTTTCGGAAACGGCCTGAAAGCGAACGTCGTCGCCCACGACAAGGACGGTGCCGTGCTGAAGTTCTCCCGCTCGTAAGCACCTCTACCGCGCTCCGCAGACCTCCCTGTAGGGGAGTTGCGGCAGATGCTCCTCCCAGTCGGCCCGGGTCAGGATCCCGCCGGTGTGCTCGCAGACGTACTCCGCCGCGCGGTCCTCGTCCAGCGTCCACACCCGCGCCGTCAGGTCGTAGCCGGCGGAGGCGAGGGCGTCGCCGCGCGGGCTGAAGGCGACGGTGGTGACGGTGTCGAGATGGCCGGTGAGTTCCTGGCCGGCCGGCTCGGCACGGGCCGGGTCGGACACGTCCCACAGGCGGACCGTGTGGTCGCCGCTGCCGGTCGCCAGCGTCTTGCCGTCCGGGGCGAAGGACAGGGCCCTGACCGCCGCGCGGTGTCCGGTGAGCTCCTCCCCCAACGGCCGGGCGCGGTCGCGCCGTTCGACGTCCCGCACGTCCCACAGCCGCACCGTACGGTCGTCGCTGCCCGTCGCCAGTGTCGCCCCGTCCGGGGCGAAGGCCACCGCTTCGACCGACTCGTCGTGTCCGGTGAGGGCGGCGCCCGCGGGCCGGGCCCGCCTCCCGTCGCCGTCCACATGCCACAGGCGGGCCGTGGCGTCCTCGGCGCCGGTCGCCAGGAGGCGGCCGCCCCGGGCGAAGGCCACGGAGGTGACGGCGTCCGTGTGGCCGCGCAGCGGAGCGCCGAGCGGCCGTGCGCGCTCCGGTCGCCGTACGTCCCACAGCCGCACCGTGCCGTCCGCGCCGCCGGTGGCCAGGGTGCGGCCGTCCGGCGCGAACGCGACGGCGTCGACTCCCCCGTCGTGTGCGCGCACGGGCGCCCCGAGCGGGGCGGGGCGTTCCGGCGTGGAGAGGTCCCACAGGCGTACGGTGCCGTCCCCGGAGCCGCTGACCACCGTACGGCCGTTCGGCGCGAACGCGACGGCCAGCACCCGGTCTTCATGGGTGAGCGGCCGCGGCAGCCGGCGCGGGCGGTCCGGGCGGCGCGCGTCCCACAGGCGGACCAGCCCGTCGTCGGTGCTGGCGGCGGCGAGCAGGCGGCCGTCGGGGCTGTAGGCGACGGCGGTCACCGGGTTGGTGAAGTCGGTGAGGACGGTCGGCGGCCGGTGCCAGAGCAGGACGCCGCCGTCGGCGCCGGTGCTGGCGAGGGTACGGCCGTCGGGGCTGAAGGCGACCTCCCACACGGGCTCCGTGTGCCCGGTCAGCGGCTCCCCGAGCCGCTGTGGATAGGCGGGGTTGGCCACGTTCCACAACAGGGGCGCGTCGTCCTCGCCCGCGCTCGCCAGGGTCTCCCCGTCGGGGCTGAAGGCGACCGACATGACGGGCGCGGTGTGCCCGGTGAGCGGTTCGCCCAGTGACGTGAGCCGGCCCGGGCGGGACGCGTCCCACAGCCGTACGGTCTCGTCGAAGCCGGCGGTGGCCAGCGTGCGGCCGTCGGGCGAGAAGGCCAGGGTCCAGACCGGGGCGGTGTGGGCGCGCAGGGGCTTGCCCAGCGGTGTGATGCCGTCGTTCCCGCCGTACCGCCACATCCGGACGGTGCCGTCGTAGCCCGCCGTCGCCAGGGTGTTCCCGTCCGGGGCGAAGGTGACCGCGCGGACGCTGCGGTCCTCCGAGTCGTCGGCCGCGGCGGGCTCGCCGAGCGGCGCGGGACGGGCCGGGTCGGTCACGTCCCACAGGCGTACGGTGCCGTCGTCGCCGGCCGTGGCCAGGGTGCGGCCGTCGGGGGCGAAGGCGGCGGAGACGATGTTCTCCTCGTCGTGGCTCACCAGCGGGCGGCCGAGGGTGCGGGGGTGCTCGCGGTCGCGCACGTCCCACAGGCGGATGACGCCGCCGTCGCCGGTTGCCGCCAGCAGGTCGCGGCCCGCCGGTGCGAAGGCGACCGCGCCGACCCGGTCCGTCCCGAGCCGCAGCGGTGCGCCCAGGGGTCTGCCGCCGGTGTCCCACAGCCGGACCGTGCCGTCGTGGCCGCCGCCGGCCAGGGTGCGGCCGTCGGGCGCGTACGCGACGGAGCTGCCGGTCCCGTCGTGGCCGGGCAGCCGCGTGGCCAGGACCCGGCCCGCGTCCGAGGCCAGCCGGGTCCTCAGGTCCGGGGTGGAGCGCATGCGGTACGCGGCCACGTCGAGCCGGGCGGCCAGCCCGGCGTGGGTGTCGCGGACCCGGTCGGCCTCGGCGGTGAGCTGCCCGAACACGGCGTCGTCCCGTTCGGCCTGCGCGGTGGCGCGGGCCTGGAGGGCGACGACGGCGGTGCCGGTGGCGAGCAGGGCGAGCGCGGCGAGTACGGCCACGACCGTGCGGCGCAGGAGCGCGGCGCGGTGCCGGCGGCGGAGTGACGTGGTGAGGAACCGCCGTTCCAGCGCGGTCAGTTCGTCGCTGCCGGGGGTGGCGCCGTCCGCCGGGAAGGCGTCGCGGGCGGCGGACAGCCGGGAGCCGGCGTAGAGCGCGGCGTTCTCCTGCCCGAGGTCCTGCCAGGTGCGGGCCGCCTCGGAGAGCGCGCGGTGGACGCGCAGCCGGTCGCGTTCGGCGTCGATCCAGGCGCGCAGGCGGGGCCAGGCGGTGATGAGCGCCTCGTGGGCGAGGTCGGCGGTGCCGTCGTCGAAGGTGATGAGACGGGCCCGGGCCAGACGTTCCAGGACCACCCGGGTGTCGGTGGCGTTGCCGAAGTCGAGTTCCGCGTGGTCGGTGGGGCGGCGCGTGTCGGCGGTCCCTCCCCCAAGCTCTCGGCTTCGCTCGAGCAGGGGGGACCCCCATCCGGGCGCGACGAGGCGCAGCAGGATGCGGCGCGCCAACTCCGCCTGCGCCTCCGTAAGTTCGCCGTACACCTGCTCGGCCGTGCGGACGACGGCGCCGTGCAGCCCGCCGGCCGCCTCGTACGCGGTCTCGGTCAGGGCCCGGCCGCTGCGGTGGCGCCAGGTCTCCAGCAGGGCGTGCGACATCAGCGGCAGTCCGCCGGGGGCGCCCTCGACCTCGTCCAGGAGGCGGTCGGTCAGGGCGCGTTCGACGATCAGGCCGGACGCGGCGGCCGGGCGGACGATGGCCTCCCTCAGTTCCGCCCGGCTCATCGGCCCGGCGAGCAGCGTGGCGTCCTGCAACGCGGCGGTGAGCCCGGGGTGTTCGGCGCACCGGCCGAGGAAGTCGGCCCGCACCGCGATGACGACGCGCAGCCTGCTGTCCGCTGCGGTGGCGGCCACGAGACGGTCGATGAAGGTGTCCCGGTCGGCCGGGTCGGCGCCGAGGGTGTACAGCTCCTCGAACTGGTCGACGATCAGCCAGGTGTCGGCGTCGGTGTCCGGTACGGGTCCCAGCCGCTCGGCGTGCGTGCGCAGCGGATCGGCGCCGGGGGTGAGGATCCGTACGGCCGCGGGCGGCACGTCATCGCCGCCGGCCGCCCGCAGCCGGGGGATCAGGCCCGCCCGCAGCAGTGACGACTTGCCGCTGCCGGAAGGGCCGAAGACGGCGGTGAAGCGGTGTTTGCGGTTCAGCTCGGTGAGCCGCTCCACGAGCTGGTCGCGGCCGAAGAACAGTTCGGCGTCGCCCGGTTCGAACCGGGTCAGGCCGCGGTAGGGCGGCCGGGCGGTGTCCTCGGCGGCGGTCTCGGCGGCCACCTCCTCCGACGCCTCGCGCCAGCGCCGCTCCCACTCGGCGAGGTCGCCGCCGCACGCCTTGACGTAGGCGAGCGTCACAGCGCGGGTGGGCAGCTGCCTGCCCGCCGCCGCCTGCGACAGGGTGGTCACCCCGTACCCCGCCCGCCGGGCCATCTCCCGGTACGTGGGCCTGCCCGCGGCCTCGCGCAGCGCACGCAGCCCGGCGGCGAACCGCTGCACCGGCCCGGCCTCCGGATCCAGCTCGCCCTCAGCGCGACCCGGCCCTGATTGTCCCGGCACGTACCCGTCCCCCTCACCTCGTACGCCCTCCCCCGACCATCGGCCGTATCGGCCGCCGCGACACGGGCGTTCACCTGATCCTCACGCTTCCTCCAGGCCACTCGGTCCGGTTCGCGCCCCGGGGTTGTTCGGTGCTGGTGAGGGGCCAGCCGAACAACCGCGCACGGCGGTCGAATGGCCGAAGGACGTGGCCGGGACGGGCCATGGGGCGGCGGCCCGAACCCCGCGAGGGGAGGGTTCGGGCCGCCCCGCGTCCGCACACACCCGCGACAGGCTGGAGGAGAACCATGCACGGACGACATCGCACCCGGCACCTCGCCGTGGGGCTGGGCGCGGCGGCACTCACGATGACGCTCACGGCGACGACGGCACCCCACTCGGCATCAACGGCGGCAGAGCGCTACGGCTGGGGCGAGCCGCTCCCCGCGTGGTCGGACGAGTTCGGCTACGGCTCCGAGACCGGCCCCGCTGTACCGGACCGCGCCAAGTGGCGCCTGGCCGGCGGCGGTCCCGGCAAGTGCTGGCCGGGCCACAGCGACAACGGCCGCCGCTGCGACGCCAACACCCGGGTCGTCGGCGGGGTCCTGCGCATGACCGGCGAGGCGGACGGCGACAGCGGCTGGCTCGCCTCGCAGTACGGCCGGAAGTACGGCAGATGGGAGGCCCGCGTGCGCTCCCGGGCCACCGCCCCCGACCACGGCCGGCCGTACCACCCGCTGCTGATCCTGTGGCCGGACTCGAACGAACACCCCGAGGACGGCGAGTACGACTACCTGGAGAACGGCGCCCCCGGAGAGCAGTGCGCCGAGGCGTTCCTGCACTACCCGCACCCACAGGACGTGCCCGTCCAGCAGGAGCACGCCCGCAAGTGCGGCGTGGACCTGTCGCAGTGGCACAACGTGGCCGTCGAGTGGACCCCGGACCACCTGCGCGGCTTCATCGACGGCGAGGAGTGGTTCCGCTTCTCCGGCGGGGCGAACGCGGACCGCGACTGCATCCAGTGCGCCCCGTCGATGCACCAGACCATCCAGCTCGACAACTTCCACGGGGACGGCCTCCAGAGCGCCGTCTACGAAGTGGACTGGGCGCGGGTCTACGACCTGCCGGACGACGAGAGCGCGAGGTGACCGCGATGCCGGACTCCACGACGACGCGTATGCCGAAATCCCTGGTCTTCGTCCTCGTCCTGGCCGGCGCACACGCGCTCGGCAACGTCTTCGGCGGCTGGGCGGTCATCGACGAGAACCAGAGCAAGCTGGACCACGGGCAGGACCTGCTGATGCCGATGGCCATGGCCTGGTTCCTGGCGCTGTTCTGCTGGGGCCTGGCGGCACTCCAGGTCGCCTGCGTCGTCCTGGCGCGGGGCCGCCGCCTCTGGGTCCGTGTGGTGCTCATCGTGTGCCTGTCCTTCGCGGCCCTGGGGATGGTCTTCGCCTCCGTCGGCTCGCTGGTCGCCGGGGCACCCAGCCCCCCGGCGTTCCTGGTCGCGTTCGCGGACCTGGCGGCCCTGTGGACGGTGAGCGGCGAGACGGGCCGTCGGTACTTCTCGGTACGTGCCCCGGCTACGGAGGTGACCACCACATGACCTACCCCGCGTACGACCCACCGCGGCCCCCGGCCCCCGCCGACCCGCCGGCGTCTCCCGCCCACCCGTGGGCGTCCCCCGCCGACCCGCCGGCGGTGGCCCTCGGCAACGCCACGCTGCTCGGCATCGGCTATCTGCTGCTGGGCCAGTGGCGACTGGCCGCCGTCGCCGTGCTCGGCACGGCCGTGCTCCTCGACCTCACCGCCTCCACCGCCGAGACCTGGTACGAGGTCCTGCTGCTCCTTTGGTGGGCGGCCGGCATCGCCCACGGCTGGTTCCTGGCCCGTCGCCGCCCGGAGCAGACCGCACGACGCGGGCAGCGCGCGGGCACGCTCGGCCTCGCGCTCGCGGTGGTCCTGACCGCCGTACTGCTCCGTGCCGACGCGTACGGCATCGCGAACCGCGTGACCGAGGCCCGCGAGGGAGGCGACTGCAATGCGGCCGTGGCCGCGCAGGGCGAGGTGTGGTGGGGCCACCGCCTGGCGGGCGCGCCGGTGGTGGAACCCGGCGACGCGGTGGTGCAGGCGTGCCACCGGCTGGACGGGGCGGCGGCCACCCTGGCCCGCGCCGCGCGCAGTGGCAGCACCGAGGACCTGGGGCGGGGATTCGGCACGCTCGCCGGCGTCCTGAACGAGCCCGGCAACGAGCAGACCGTCAGGGCGGTCCTGGACACCTTCCTCGACGGCCTGCCCACCGACGACTCCTGCGACACCGCCGCCCTCACCGCCTGGCTCCGCGACCGCGGCACCGGCCACGACGTCCTGGACCGCTCCGCCGACGCGGCGGCACGCACGGAACCCGCCGCCCTGGTGGGATGCGGCGACCAGCTGATGACGGAGGACGCCTGGCAGCAGGCACGGACCCACTACCAGCGACTCCTCGACGCCTACCCGGACGACGCCCGCACCGGCGAGGCCCGCGACGGCATCCGCAAGGCCACCCTCGCCATCGAACTGGACCACGTGCGCGGCCTGGTCGAGAACACCTACGGCGCCGACTCCGGCTACTGCTCCAAGCCCGCGAAGTACAGCGGAGCCCCGCCGTACCGCAAGGGCGCCAACCGCGCACTGTTCCTCGGCGACTCCGAGTACACCGACAAGCTCCCCGGCTCCTGGCGCACCGGCGACCCGGCCAAGGCCGCGCTCGTGGTCTGCACGGAGGCGGCGGAGAACGGAACCGCCGTGGAGACCTGCGCCTACGAGAACGACAAGTCGAAGTACCTGCCCCACCAAGTGACCTTCTACAAGGTCAAGATCCCTCTGAAGGTCTACGAACTGCGCACCGGTAAGCGCCTCGACCCCCGCTCGGTGCAGATCAGCGGCGGAAGCTGCCCGAGCGTCCTGCGCTACGAGTACTACATGCACGACCTGGGGCCGGGCGACCAGTTCGTGTCGACGTCCAAGTCCGGCGTACGGGACGCGTTCCGCCCGGTCGTCCGACGGTGACCACCCGTCCTCCCGGCCCGGTCCGTCCCGTCACGCCCGCCGCATCCGCCGCAGCGCGGCCCGGGCCGGGAGAACGGTGACCGCCGTGGCGAGCAGCAGACAGCCGGCCACCACGCCCGCGAGCCAGGGCCAGGCCACCGACAGCTCGACCGGCAGCCCCAGTTCCCGGCGCAGCCCTTGAGCCATGCCGAACAGGGCGGGAGCGGCCACCGCCAGGCCCAGGGCGGCGCCCAGGGCGACGACGCAGCACGTCTCGGCCGCGAGCGTCAGCAGCACCTGGCGCGGTGTCGCACCGGACAGGCGCAGGACGCGGAGGTCCCGTACCCGGCCCGCGGTCGCCGTCAGCACGGTGGAGGCGACGGCGATCATGGTGTATCCCGTCGTGATGGTGACGAGGATCAGGGTGAACAGCCACACCAGCCGGTCCTCCTCGGCGTCGTCCGAGGCCGCGTGGACCGCCACCGGGACCTCCTCCGCGCCGAGTCCCGGGAGGGACGGCGCAGGTGTGGCGGTGGTGCGGTAGACGACGTCCGCGAGGGCCGACGGGTCGTGGGCGCGTACCAGCTCACGCGGCAGGAACACCTGGTACGGCATCGAGTCGTCCAGCACGGCTCTCACGCGCAGGTGCCGGGTGCGGCCGTCCTCGAAGGTGAGGGTGGCGGTACGGCCCTCCTGCCAGCCGTGCGCGGCGGCCACGGCGGCGGTGACGACGACGGTGTTCCCGCGGGGTGCCCGCGCCCGGAACGCCTGCTCGAACCCGGGCGTCACCCCGGCCGCCGACAGGGCCGCCCTGCCCACGCCGCCGTAGACCGTCGTCGACAGCAGCGCCGTGCCCCCGACCCGGTCGACCGCGGCGTCCGACAGGCCCGGTGTGCCGCGGGGCACGACGGCCGCCTCGGCCCGTACGGCCGCGGCCTGCCGGGTGGTGCCGGCGCTCTGGGTGGTCTGCACGGCGCTGGTGATCAGCACGGCGAAGGCGACGGTCGCCAGCACCGGGGTGATCGTGGCGGAGGTGCGGCGCACCGAGGTGAGCATGCTCTCGCGTACGAGCACGGCCGTGGCACCGGGGCGCCGGGCGAGCGGCCGGGTCAGCGCCCCGATCACGGGCCGGGTCAACACCGGCAGGAGGAGGGTGAGTCCGGCGGTCAGGCCCATGGCCGCGCCCAGGACCAACAGGACCATGGCGTCGGCCCCCGCGACGGCCGTACCCACCGAGCAGGCCGCGCCCAGGCCCGTCGCCGCCAGCCCCGTGACCCACCGGCGGCGGGTCATCGGCCCGCTGTCCACCGCGGCCTCCCGCATCGCCTCCAGCGGCTTCACCCGGGAGGCCCGACGTGCCGCCGCACCCGCTCCGGCCAGTGCCACGGCCACGCCCAGGGCCCAGGCGGCGGCCGGTACCCACCACCGGATGCTCACCTCGAAGCCGGCCGGCTGGAAGCCCGCGTCGATCAGCAACCCGGTCATCGCGGGCGCCATGACGACTCCCGCGACCGCCCCCGCCCCGGCGCCGACGACGCCCACCGCCAGGGCCTCGCCGTACACCAGCCGCCGCACCTGCCGCGGTGTCGCGCCGATCGTGCGCAGCAGGCCGAACTCGCGGCGCCGCTGGGCGACGGTGAACGCGAACGTCGAGGACACGTTGAAGACGGTGACGAAGGCGGAGAGCAGCGCCATGGCGGTGAGCACCTGGCCGCCGATCCAGCGGGTCATCTCGTCCTGCTTCGGCGCGAGCGCGTCACGGGAGGCACCGGTCAGGACGGTTCCGTCAGCGCCGACGGCGTTCCGGGCGGCGTCCGCGACCCGGGCGGGGTCGGTGCCGGGATCGAGCACCAGCCCGATGGTCCGTACCCCACCCGCCAGTTCGGCGGCCCGCCGGTCGGTGACGTAGTAGCCGGGGCCGTCGATCGTGCCGGACACCGAGAAGCGCTGCGGTCCGCGCGCCGTCAGCACCGTGAGGGGCTCGCCCGGCCGGTGCCCGAGGGAGTCGTCCACGACGATCTCGTCTTCCACCGCCGGCGGTCTGCCCGTGCTCAGGCCGTACGCGGCGAGCGCCGCGGCCGACCAGGGGTGGCCCTGCCGCTCCCCCGTGCGCTGATCGCTGCCGGGCGCCTGCGCGTAGAAGGACCGGTCGGCCACTGCGGCGGCCACTCCCGGCAGCCGGCCGAGCTCCCGCCGCAGTTCCCCGGCGCGCTCCGGCGCCCACGGCGGGTTCTCCGTGAACACCCCGGCGGCCGGCGCCCCCGCCGGGCTCCGCACCAGCACCGGCGCCCCCGCGAGCCGCTGCGGCACTCCCGTACCGTCCGACAGCAGCACCAGCGCGCTCATGGTGACGACCGCGACGCCCACCGCCACGGCCACGAAGGACCCCAGGAAGGAGGTCCACCGCTCTCTCGCTGTCGCCAGGCTGATCACGGCCGCACCTCCAGGGCGGCCGTCCGCGCCGCGATCGCCTCGGCGCCCTCGGCGCCCGGCAGCTCGTCCGCGAGCCGGCCGTCGGCCAGCAGCAGCACCCGGTCCGCGTACGCCGCGGCGGCCGGGTCGTGCGTCACCATCACGACCGTCTGTCCGCGGCTGTCCACCAGGTCCCGCAGCAGCCGCAGCACGACCCGCGAGGCGGTGCTGTCCAGTGCGCCGGTCGGCTCGTCGGCGAAGAGGACCGCGGGCCGGGCGATCATCGCCCGGGCGATCGCGACACGCTGCTGCTGGCCTCCGGACAGTTCGCTCGGCCGGTGTCCGTGCCGGTCCGCGAGCCCCACCGCGGCGAGTGCCGCGTGCACCTCGTCCGGCGAGGGGCGTGACCCGGCCAGCCTCAGGGGCAGTTCGACGTTCTGCGCGGCGGTCAGAGCCGAGACCAGGTTGAACGCCTGGAAGACGAATCCGATCCGCTCCCGGCGCAGCACCGTGAGCGCGTTCTCGTCCAGCCCGCCCAGTTCCGTACCGCCGATCAGCACCTCGCCGGCGCTCGGCCGGTCGATGCCCGCCGCGCAGTGCAGCAGGGTGGACTTGCCGGAGCCGGAGGGGCCCATGACGGCTGTCATCGTCCCGGCCGCGAAGTCCAGGGTGACGTCGTCGAGTGCGGTGACGGCGCGGTCGCCGGTGCCGTAGTACTTGGTCAGCGACCGGAGTTGGACGGGAAGCGGGGCCGAAGCGCCTTGTCCCGTAGTGGTGTTCGTTGTGGTCATGCCCTCAAGACAACGACGGGGGCCCCGCCCGGCACATTGCCGCCTGGGCGAGAGCCGATACTCCACCTGGCACTACTGCCTCCGTCCCCCGGCGCCGCTACGGTCGACCGCGTGACCACCCGTTACTCAGAGCCTCAGCGTCTCTCAGCAATCCAGGCGTTTCCGTCTGGAAGGTCCGTGACGGTGTCACCAGAGCGCGAGTGGCGCTTCGGTGTCCTGACGACGGTCTCCCGTTTCCTTCCGCCGCTGGTGCGGCAGGCTTGCGCCACCTGCCCGCCCGCCCCGGCCGGTGTTCCGGCCGGGGCGTTGGCAGCGGGTCTTACGGTCGGCTCCACGGGGCTTCGGCGCCGTGTCGGCGCCCTGGTCTCCGGCCACTCCGGTACCAGTGGTGCAGGCCGCCGCGAGGGCGACCAGGTTGCGGGCTGCGTTCTCGTCCCGGTCCATCACCAGCGGGCACTCGTCGCAGTCGAAGACTCTCACGTGCAGCGGCAGCTTGGCTTTCGTTGCGCCGCAGTTCGAGCAGGTCTTGGAGGAGGGGTACCAGCGGTCGGCCACGATGGTGGGGCAGGCGTTGCGCCTGCCCTTGTAAGTGAGCTGGCGCCGGATCTCCCCGAATCCGGCATCGGCCACGCGGCGCGCGAGTCGTTTGTTGCGGAGCATTCCGGCGACGTTGAGGTCTTCGACCACTACGGTGCCGTACTCGGCGCGCACGCGGGTGGTGAGTTTGTGCAGGGCGTCGGTGCGCAGGTTCACCACCCGGTCGTGGAGCTTGTTGCGCTCGCGGTTGGCCTTCTCCCACCGCTTCGACGGCTTCTGGCCGGTCCTGCGGTCCGGTCCCTGCCGACGGGAGACACGGCGGGAGTGGAACCTCAGCAGCTTGAAGGTGCCGTCCAGGTGCTTCGGGTTCGGCTCGTAGCGGATCTCGCCGGAGCTGTCGGCCAGGACGGCGAGGTGCTTGACGCCCAGGTCGATCCCGACCGCCGCATCCGGGCGGGCAACGCGGGTGATCTCCCGGGCGGTCTCGGTCTGGAGGGAGACAAACCAGCGCCCGCGCTCATGCCGGACGGTCGCGGACAGGATGCGCGCCGTGCCGGCCTGGATGCGGTCCAGGAGCCTGACGGTGGGTTCGTGGGTGCGGATCGTGCCCAGGCGGGGCAGAGTGACGTGCCGGCCGTCCGCTTCGACGCGGATCGTGCCGGTGGTGAACCGGCAGGCCAGTCGGGCCTTGCGTTTCGGCTTCCGGCGCGGGACACCCACCCGGCATCCCTTGCGTTTGCCCTGCCTGGCCTTGGCGTAGTTGTCGAACGCGGCTGCCGCGTTCGCGAGGCCGGTGTTGTAGGCCTCTTTGGAGTTCTCCTGCCACCAGTCGGCGAATCTCGCCTCGGTGGTCTTGACCCGGTTGAACTCCTTGCGCAGCGCGGGCAGCGACCACGGCCGCCACGGCGTCAGCTCCTCTTCGCCGATGCCATAGGTGGCTTCGGCCTTGCGCTGCCACCACGAGGCGGTCACCCAGGACACGGCCCAGTTGTAGGCGGCACGAGCGGCACCGCAGTGCGAGCGCAGCGCCCGCTCCTGCCCGGCGTTCGGATCGAGAGCGAACCTGTGGGCCTGCACCACGCAGCCGGGCCGCGCCCTGAACTTCCCACCCACTCGGCAGCCTCCCCCCGGTTCGAAGATTCCCTCACCGCATCCAACGCACAGCGCCCGCAAAGGTCACGCATTCGATGAGGGAACACTCGTTTCCGTCCACGGGGCAAAGACCAGGGCCACTACAAGGCAGGGCACGCCATGACGCACGGTCTCTGTCGGAGAGCTTCACGCCGTCACGCCACAAGCCGAGTGGGGCTGAGACGTACTGATGGATCGCGCGGCAGCCGTCAGCCCTCGAACGGTCCTGGAGGCCCTCACCCGCAGCCCGTTGGGGTTTCTCCGTACCGCCTGGCCGTGGCGCGCACTGGGGTACCTGCTGTCCGGCGGGGTGTTCGCGACCGGTGTCTATCTCGGTGTGGCCGGGCTGTTCACCGCGCCCATCGGCTCGTTCGCCAGGGTGCTCTGCGCCGGGGCGCTGGTGGTCTTCGCCGTCGCCCTCGCCGGTCCCCTGGAACGCCGCCGCCTCGCTCTCGTCGACCGGGGCGACCGTGACGGCGGTGACGGCGGCGGCAGTGGCGACCGGCAGCGGCCGCGGCACAGTACGCGCACCGCAGGCTACGGCGCCGTGTCCGTCCTGGCGGTCGGCTGGCTGGACCTCGCCGTCGCCCTGGTTTCGCTCGGCATCCCGGGCTTCCTCCTCCTGACGCCCTTCCAGCCCACCGCCGTGGCCTGGCAGACCGTGGCGGGCCCGGTCGCGGGCGCGCTGCTGCTGCCCGTGGCCGCGTATCCCATCGGGGCGTGGGCCGCCGTCCGTGCCGCGGTGGGCCGTGCCGTGCTCTTCCCGAAGGACCGCGAACTGCGCGAGGTCGTACGCTCCCGGGCCCGCCTCGTCGACGCCTTCGAGACGGAACGCCGCCGCATCGAACGCGACCTGCACGACGGTGCCCAGCAGCGGCTCGTCGCCCTCACCATGAAGCTGGGCCTGGCCACCCTCGACCTGCCGCCCGGCAGCGCGGCGGCGCAGCAGGTCGGCGAGGCCCACGCCCTCGCCAAGGAGGCGCTCACCGAGCTGCGCGAACTGATCCGGGGCATCCACCCGCAGATCCTGACGGAACGCGGACTGCCCGCCGCCGCACGGGACATCGCCGGGCGCTGCCCGATCCCCACCGACCTCGCCCTCGACCTCCCGGGCCGGCTGCCGGCCGCCGTCGAGCAGACGGCGTACTACGTGACCGCCGAGGCCCTCACCAACATCGCCCGGCACAGCGGGGCCGACCGCTGCCGCGTCACCGCCCGCTGCCGCGACGGCGTGCTCCGCCTCGACATCGAGGACAACGGCTCCGGCGGCGCCGACCCCGCTCGCGGCACGGGCCTCGTCGGCCTCGCCGACCGGATCGCCGCCGCCGGCGGCAGAATGCTCCTGTCCAGCCCGCCCGGCGGACCCACACTGCTGAGAGCGGAGATCCCGTGCGCCGGCCCACCCTCCTGAGAGCGGAGACCTGATGCGGCAGTCCCTCCGCATAGTGCTCGCGGAAGACGCCGTCCTCCTGCGCGAAGGCCTCGTCCATCTGCTGGAGCGCTTCGGCCACCGGGTGCTCGCCGCCGTGGGCGACGGCCCGGACCTGCTCGCCGCCGCCCGGGAACACCGTCCCGACCTGGTGATCACCGACGTCCGCATGCCACCGGGCCAGACGGACGAGGGCCTGCGCACGGCCCGCCGGCTCCAGGCCGAACAGCCCGGGCTTGCGGTCCTCGTGCTCAGCCAGTACGTCGAGCAGACCTTCGCCGACGAGCTCCTGGACGACCGCCGCACCAACGTCGGAACGGGCTACCTCCTGAAGGAACGCATCGGCGACGTCGAGGAGTTCGCCGACGCCGTCGCCCGCGTCGCCGCCGGGGCGACGGTCGTCGACCCCGAAGTCGTACGCCAGCTCCTCGCCCGCCGCCGCGACCCCCTGGACCGGCTCACGCCCCGCGAACGCGAGGTCCTCGCCCTCATGGCGGAGGGCCGTTCCAACGCGGCGATCGCCCGCCGCCTGGTCGTCACGGACGCGGCCGTCGCCAAGCACATCGCGAGCATCCTCCAGAAACTGGACCTGCCCCCGTCTGCCCCCGACGACCACCGCCGCGTCCTGGCGGTACTGGCCTACCTGCGCGCCTGACTCAGCACCGGCCCGCCGGCCGAGGGCCTCGGCCCCGCCCGCCGTGCCTTCACCGCGCGCAGCCCCAGGAACACCAGCAGCCCGAACGGTGACAGCAGGACCGTGAGAACCAGCAGCGGTCCCATCAGCAGGGCGGAGATCTCCAGCCGCCGGCCCTCCCGGTACATCCACTGCCCGATCAGCAGGTCCCAGGCGATGACCTGCGCCCAGACGGCACCGGCACCGTCCGGGAGGGCCGTCAGCTCGCGGAAGCTGCCGAGGTCCGGGCTGCTGACCGCGGTCCACAGCTCGGGGAACACCGGTACCGCGAGCGCGAGATGCACGAAGAGCACCGGCAGCACGGTCAACGGTGACCCGGCGATGCGAGCGGTCGGCCCCCACGCCGGCGCGAAGATCATGAGCAGCCAGACGGGCGCGGCCAGGAGGAAGGAGAGCTCGAAGAGGAATCCGGTCATGACACGAGGTCCTTCGAGGCGGGAACACCTGTCACAGCCGTCGCCCCCTGTGGAGGCGAGGTCCGGCCCGCCCGCAAAGCCCCGTACGTCCCGAGAGTGACGGCGAGCAGGTCGCCGTCGAGGACATGGTGGAGGGCGTGGTCATCGGCACGGTCCTGGGCGAGGCGGTGTTCAGCGCACTGCGCCGCCTGGCCCATGTCGACGCGTCGGCCCGGCTGTACGGGGCGGAGGGGACGCCGGGAGGCGAGCAGAACTAGCCGGGACGCGGAGCCCCGAGCGGTGCTGACCCTTCGGTAATGTGTTCGCCCGAGGCGGCCCGAACGGCTGCTGCCAGACGGACCGGGGGGAACACCGATGACAAGCGCTCACGCCTTAACCGAGGCCGGGAGCAGCCCACCGCCGGAGAGCGACAGGGTTGTCGACGTACGGGACCTGCGGATGCGCTACCGCACCCAGGACGTCCTGAAGGGGGTCGGGTTCACGGCCCGGCGAGGCGAAGTCGTCGTGCTGCTCGGACCGAACGGCGCGGGCAAGACGACCACGATCGAAGTCCTGGAAGGCTTCCGGATGCGCTCGGCCGGTGACGTGAGCGTCCTCGGCACCGATCCGGCCCGCGGGGACGAGCGGTGGCGTGCGCGCCTGGGCATCGTGTTGCAGTCCTGGCGCGACCACGGCAAGTGGCGGGTGCGGGAACTGCTGGCCCATCTCGGCTCGTACTACGCGCCGTACTCCACCGACCTCGTACGGCGGCCGTGGGACGCCGACGAGCTCATCGCCGCCGTGGGCCTGACCGAGCAGGCGGACAAGCGGGTCGGAACCCTGTCCGGCGGGCAGCGCAGGCGTTTCGACGTGGCCGTCGGCATCGTCGGCCGACCCGAGCTGCTGTTCCTGGACGAGCCGACGGCGGGTCTGGACCCGGAGGCCAGGAACGAGTTCCACGGCCTGGTCCGCGGGCTCGCGGGCGAGAACACCACCGTTCTGCTGACCACGCACGACCTCGCCGAGGCGGAGAAGCTCGCCGACCGGATCCTCATCCTGGCCGGTGGCCGGATCGTGGCCGACGGCCCGGCCGAGGAGCTGTCCCGGCAGGCATCGGCCGAGGCCACCGTGCGCTGGACGCGGGACGGGCGGCCCTTCGAGGAGTCGACGCCCGAGCCCACCCGGTTCGTCCGCCGGCTGTTCGAGGAGCACGGCGACGCCATCGGCGGGCTGGAGGTGCGCCGGGCGAGCCTGGAGGACACCTACCTGACGATGGTTCGGGAGCTGGAGGCGGGGAGCGTCCCCGAAGAGCGGGCGGCGGCACACGCCTTCGGGGAGGAAGCGCGATGAGTCCGGTGTGGTACGCGGCGGGAGTAGGAGTGCGGCGCGGCTGGACGGAACTCCGGCAGACCTTCACCACCGGCCAGGACGTGTTCGGTTACGTACTCTGGACGGTCCTGCTCCTCGTGCCGCTGTTCCTGCTCAAGGACGATCCCCTCAAGGGCGCCGGCATCTCGACCGGCGCGTTCATGCTGCCGAGCATGCTCGGCATGACGCTCGCGTTCACCGGGATGATGACCACGGCGCAACTGCTCGCGACCGAACGCGAGGACGGCACCCTGCTGCGGGCCAAGGCCGTGCCGCACGGCATGGTCGGCCACCTGGTCGGCAAAATCATCATGGTGTCGGGGACGGCGCTCGTCTCCATGGCCCTCCCCTTCGCCGTCGGCGTGTTCCTGGTCGACGGGGTGGCCCGACAGGGCGGCGGAGCGTTGCTGCCGCTGGTGTGGGTGGTGCCGCTGGGTCTCCTGGCGACCCTGCCGATCGGCGCCGTCATCGGCTCACTGGTCAGCAGTCCGCGCACCGTCGGGTTGCTGATGCTCCCGGTGATGGGACTCGTCGCGATCTCCGGCATCTACTTCCCCCTGTCGGAGCTGCCCGACTGGCTGCGGACCGTCGCGCAGATCTTCCCCGTGTACTGGCTCGGCCTCGGTCTTCGGGCCGCGTTGCTGCCGTCCGAAGCGGTCGCCGCCGAGATCGGCGCCTCCTGGCAGCACCTGGAGACAGCGGGCGTGCTGAGTGCCTGGGCGGTCGCCGGGCTGCTCCTCGCGCCGTCCGTCCTGCGCAGGATGGCCCGCCGCGAGTCCGGGGCCGCGATGGCGGAGCGGCGCCAGAAGGCGATGCAGCGGGTCGGTTAGTGATGCGCCGGGGTCGGACCGAAAGCGTCCCCCAGGGGGTTCGCCACGTGCTCAGGGACGGAGCCCATGCGGCAAGCTTCCCAGCCCAGGCCAAGCGAGACCCGTAGTCCCTCAGCGCGGCGAGGGTCTATGACGTGGCGGACGATGAGACAGCAAGCAGCTGCGCACCTCCAGAGCGCAACGCCACGACAGGGTTACGCCTACGCCGCCATGACCGTGGTCATGGATCACCGGGACGCTGCCTTTCCTGAGACGGCCGGTCTCCACTCGACCCCCGGGCCTTAAGGGGTATGGCGGTGGCCGACGCCGTCGCCGCGCAGCATTCATGTCCTCCTGCGACCGGCTGAGCGGGTCGCAGGAGGACAGGTTGTGGTCTGCATACGTTTCGCTTCGGCGCGGCGGAGTCGATCCGGGGCCGCCTACCGGGTGGGGTCGGTCATGCGCCGAGGCCCTGGCCGAACCCGCCGTCCACGGGGAGTTCCACGCCGGTGGTGAAGGTGGCGTCGACGGCCAGGTACAGCGCGGCGGCGGCGACCTCCTCCACGGTGCCTCCTCGGCCCATCGGTGTGGAGGCGTTTCCCTGTTCGACGAACTCGGCGCGCTGCTCGTCGCTCAGTTCGGCGACGCCCATGGTGGGGGTGAGGATGAAGCCGGGGGCGATCGCGTTGACGCGGATCTTGCGGGGGAGCAGCTCGGCGGCGAGCACCTTGGCGAAGGCGGCGACGGCCTCCTTCGCCCCGGAGTAGGCGCTGAGACCGGGGAAGATCTGGTCGTTGGAGACGGTGGTGAACACGATCGAGCCGCCTTCGGACATCAGCGGCGCCAGCCGCTGCACGGTGAAGAAGGCGCCCTTGGCGTTGACGTCGAAGATGCGGTCCCACGATTCCTCGGTGACCTCTTCGAGCGTCTGGAACTCGGCGATGCCCTGGTTGACGAACAGATAGTCGACGCGGCCGAGGCGGTCGGCGACCTGATCGCCGAGGGCGGCGATGGCAGTGGCGTCAGTGGCGTCGGAGCGCACCGGGTGGGCCAGCGGGGTGTCGAGTGCCGCCTGGGCCTCGGCGAGTCGCTGGTCATCGCGCCCGGTGTAGATGACCTCGGCGCCGCGGTCGGTTAAGGCCCGGACGATGGCCCGGCCCATGCCGATGGTGCCGCCGGTGACCACGGCCTTCTTACCCGCCAGGGCCTTCGGATCGATGGTGGGAGATTCCTGGGTGCTGTGAGTCGTTGTCATGGCGGCTAAGCTAAACCTTGACATTGATGTCAGAGTCAAACCTCTGTGCCGGGAGTCATATGTTCATCGGCGAGCTGTCGAGGCGGACCGGCGTCAGCACCAGGAGCCTGCGGTACTACGAGCAGCAAGGGCTGCTGCGACCGCAGCGGCGAGCCAGCGGCTACCGCGAGTTCGACGAGTCCGATGTGGCCACCGTGCGCCGGGTCCGGATCCTGCTCGCGGCCGGGCTGAATACCGACCTGATCCGGGAGGTGCTGCCCTGCATGGCCGATGAGGGAGCCATCCTGGCGCCGACCTGCGAGGAAATGGCCCAGGACCTCAAGGACGAACGCGAGCGCCTGGGCCGCTCCATCGAACAGCTCCAAGTTGCCCACGCCATGCTCGGCTCGATCATCCACGCCGGCGAACCGGTCACCGTCCAGGCTGGCTGCGACGGATAGGGACGCGAGCCCCGCAACGCCCTCACGTCGTGGCCATTGCCCTCACGCCGTCGGCGGCACCGCCCGTACCAGGCCCGTCTGGTGGGCGATGACGACCAGTTGCGCACGGTCGCGGGCGTTCAGTTTGGTCATGGCGCGGTGGATGTGGGTGCGTACGGTCAGCGGGCTGAGCGTGAGGTCCTCGGCGATCTCGGTGTTGGACCCACCTTCCGCGGCCAGGGCCATCACCTCGCTTTCGCGGACCGTGAGGTCGGCGAGGCGTCCGGTGAGCGCGGCTCGCCGCCGGCACGGCAGGGTCCGCTGTCGTGTTCGCCGGGCTCACCGTCGTCATCGCGCTGGCCGGGCTCGCCCGCGCCCGGCGGCGAGAAGGTCACCGCCGCCGAGAACAAGCAGGCCATCGAGAAGGCCGTGACCGGTCTCGGCGACGGCACACAGGTCGCGAGCGCCGTCGACCCGTTCCGGGGCCGGGCTTGAGAACGCAGTACGAGCGGGCCCCCGTCCACTTCGGGTACGAGATTCCCGAGCCATCCGCCGAGTCCTGTGCTACCGTCGTTGTTGTTGCAGTTTTGGTTCCCAGAGACTTCGAGTGCTCTATCGACCTTTTGTCGACGAGCACTCTTTTTAGTTTCCGAGGATTTTCGGATCTCTCCGAGGGTGATCATTTCAGCGACTCCGAGTCCGTAAAGTGCGGCTCTCGGGTTTGTCCCCCTAAGGGAGATTCAGCATGGCATCTGGCACTGTGAAGTGGTTCAACGCGGAAAAGGGCTTCGGCTTCATCGAGCAGGAGGGCGGCGGTCCCGACGTGTTCGCCCACTACTCGAACATCGCCACCTCCGGCTTCCGCGAGCTTCAGGAAGGCCAGAAGGTTACCTTCGACGTCACGCAGGGCCAGAAGGGCCCGCAGGCCGAGAACATCGTGCCCGCCTGACGCTGACGCGTCCGACGTGACCGGGGCCCGCACCGTGAGGTGCGGGCCCCAGCCTTGTTTTCATCCAACACCCGGCTCAGTCTGCGAATCCTGGTGCGGCCCGTTCACAGCCGCCGGGAATTCCCCGATACGTGCCGCATCGAGGAAGGATCCCCTTGGATCGCACCGCTCGCAAGAACAACGGCTCGCCCCACTCCCGTAAGGCGGGGGGCCGAGGCACGTCGGCCCGTAACGCCGGCGCGGGCCGCGGCGGCCACGGGCGCCGCACCGCGCCCGGCGGGGAGTTCGCACCGCCGGCCACCATCACCCCGGCGCTGCCCGCCGTCGAGGACTTCGCCGGTCTCGGCCTGCCCGAGCGGCTGCTGGCCGCGCTGCGCGCCGAAGGCATGACCGTGCCGTTCCCGATCCAGGCGGCGACACTGCCGAACTCCCTGGCCGGCCGGGACGTGCTGGGCCGCGGGCGCACGGGCTCGGGCAAGACGCTCGCCTTCGGCCTCGCCGTACTGGCCCGCATCGACGGGCAGCGGGCCGAGCCCCGGCAGCCGGTGGCCCTCGTCCTCGTCCCCACCCGGGAACTGGCCCAGCAGGTCACCGACGCGCTCACCCCCTACGCGCAGGCGTTGCGCCTGCGGCTCACCACGGTGGTCGGCGGCATGTCGATCGGCCGCCAGGCGAGCGCGCTGCGCGGCGGCGCCGAGGTCGTCGTCGCGACGCCCGGCCGGCTCAAGGACCTCATAGACCGCGGCGACTGCCGGCTGGACCGGGTCAGCGTCACCGTCCTGGACGAGGCCGACCAGATGACGGACATGGGCTTCATGCCGCAGGTGACCGCCCTGCTGGACCAGGTGCAGCCCGGGGGCCAGCGACTGCTGTTCTCGGCCACGCTGGACCGCAACGTCGACCGCCTGGTCCGCACCTACCTCCACGACCCCGTGGTCCACTCCGTCGATCCGTCGGCCGGCGCGGTCACGACGATGGAGCATCACCTGCTGCACGTGGACGACGCCGACAAGCACGCCACCACGACGGAGATCGCCGCCCGCGACGGCCGCGTGATCATGTTCCTGGACACCAAGCACGCCGCCGACCGGCTGGCCAAGAAGCTCCTGGCCGTCGGAGTGCGCGCCTCGGCCCTGCACGGCGGCAAGTCCCAGTCCCAGCGCACCCGGACCCTGGCCCGGTTCAAGGACGGCGAGGTCACGGTCCTGGTGGCCACCAACGTCGCCGCCCGCGGCATCCACGTCGACAACCTCGACCTGGTCGTCAACGTGGATCCGCCCGCCGACCACAAGGACTACCTGCACCGCGGCGGCCGTACCGCCCGGGCCGGCGAGTCGGGCACCGTCGTCACGCTGGTCCTGCCCCACCAGCGCCGCGAGACGGCCCGTCTGATGGCCGACGCCGGCATCTCCCCGCGCATCACCCGGGTCCGCTCGGGCGAGGCCGAACTGAGCCGCATCACCGGTGCTCAGGCGCCGTCGGGCGTGCCCGTCGTCCTCACACCGCCGCCCTCCGAGAGCGGCCCCGCGCGCACGGGTTCCACCCCGCGCGCACGGCGCGGCAGGCCCGCCCGGGGCCGCCGCCGCTGACCTGCTCTCGGAAGCGGAGGCCGCGCGGTCCGCGTCACGTGCCGGTCCGCGCCGGAGACAGCCGCACCACCGTCCCCTCCCCGTTCGACGACAGCAGCAGGGAGCCGTCCGGGGCGGTGGTGAGACCCGCGAACCGGGGGGCCACGCCGGGGAGTCCGTGGGTGAAGAGGGCGGCTTGTCGGCGAGCCCCGTCAGGCCGCCGTTCGCGTCGCCGCCGGTGTAGTCGTAGTCCCAGCGGCTGGTGTGGAACATGTGCCCCTTGAAGGTCTCGATGCCTTCGATCCCGGGCAGTTCGGGCTGGCTGAGCAGCCCGTTCGGGTGCCTCTGTGGCGCGTGAGGGCGACCGGCTTCGGAGGGGCGGGCCCTGTGCCTTCCGTGGACCCGACCGGCCTCAGCCCACCCCGAGCAGGGACGTCAGGCGCCCGTGGCCCCGTCCCACCCCCATTCCCCGCGCACCCACTCGCGCCCCTTGCGGCCCATGTCCCGGGCCAGTTCCGCATCGGCCAGCAGCAGCGTGAGCACGGCCGACATGACGGCTGTGGCACCGGCCCGTACGGCGGCCCGCCGCCCGGCGGTCACGGCAAGCAGGGCGAGCCCGACGGGCAGCAGCGGCCAGGCCGTCCACTTCAGCGACGCGGCGGCGCCGAGCGCGAGCCCGGAGGCGGCGGGGCCGCCGCCGCGGCCCGCGAGGGCGAGCGCGAGACACATCAGGGCGATGACCGGCAGGTCGACACCGCCGACGGCGAGCGGGAGGGCGACGGCGGGGGTGGCGGCGAGCCAGAGGAGAGGCCGTGCGGTGCCGTGCCGGGGCGGCCGGGAGCCCCTGCCCAGCACGGCGGCCAGCCCCATGGCCCCGAGTGACACCAGCGCGAACCACAGCCGGGCGTCCGCGAGCGGGACGTCACCCAGGACGGCCCGGGGCAGCCCGAAGAGCGCCATGCCGGGCAGGTACGGGTTGTAGTCCCGCAGTTCGGCCGGGTCCGGGACGTACGGCGTGCCGGAGTCCAGCAACAGCCCGCCGGACCGCTCGACGACCGTGACCTCCAACTGCCGTGCCCCGGCGGCGACCAGGAGCACCAGCGGCACCAGGACGGACCCGACGGCGGCCACCGCCGCGCTCGCCCGGCCCCAGGGCCGCGCGGCGAGGCGGGCGACGAGCGCGGCGAGACCGTATCCGACGGTGGCGCAGGCGCCCCACACCTGGTGCGGGGCGATCGTCGTACGCAGACTCAGCAACAGTGCGAAGACGGCACAGGCGGCCCAGCACAGGGTCTCCCGGCGGCGGCCGGGGCTCCGCCCCGACGGCGGAAGGGAGACGGGAACGGGGACGTTGCCCGTGAAGCGCACCGGTGCGGCGGTACGCACGGCTGCTGCCGCCGAGCCCGACACCAGCGGGCCGGACAACAGCCCCCGCGAACGCCCCTGCATCCCGCTCCCCTGTCCACCACCGGCCGGCCGGCCTTCCTTCCGTCCTTCCGGCAAGTCTTCGCAAGGGGCGCACGCGAAGCGTCACACCGGGCACCGATCCTGGGAGTCGACCCGTGGTTCTCGTCCGGCACCCGGATCAACCCGTACGGTGACGCGGGCCGGACCGCTCCGGCCGACAATGTGGGGATGCGTCAGTCGTCCCTGCGCCCCACCGCCTGGCCGCGCCCCCCCCCCCCCCCCCCCCCCCCCCCCCCCCCCCGCCCCCCCCCCCCCCCCCCCCCCCCCCCCCC
>NZ_DF968325.1:47263-73279 GCF_001270025.1 Streptomyces azureus
TGCACGCCCGCATCACCTCGACGACGGTCCTGGCCACACTGCCCATCGTGGTGCTCCCCCTGCTGTGGCGGCGGCGCGTGCCCCGCGTCGGTCTCCTGGTGGTGCCGGCGGCGCTGCTGAACTTCCTCTTCCGGCCGGAGCTGCTGATGACGGTGGCGGTGGCGGGGGTCATGGGCCTCCACACGCTCGCCCGCCACCGCGTCCCGCACCCCGCACCGCTCAGCGCGGGGGCGATCACCGGCTCGCTGCTCGTCAACGCGGGCCATGTGGCGATGGGCGTGTACGACCTCGGCGGCCGGGCGCCCGCCGTCGGCGCCGACGGCTCGCTGTCGTACTTCACGGAGTCGTTCGTGCTGGCCGTGGGCGTGGTGGCGACGGTCGGTGTCGCGGACGCCACCCGCAGCCGGGAGGAGTCCCGGCAGGCGCGCGAGGCGGCCCAGCGGGAACTGATCGCCATGGAACGCAGGCATGCCGCGGCCCAGGAACGAGCGGCCGTAGCCCGGGAGTTGCACGACATCGTGGCGCACTCGGTGTCCGTCATCGCCGTCCAGGCCGAGAGTGCCACGTACACCACGCCCGACCTGTCCCCGCCCGCGCGCGACGGCTTCCAGCAGATCGCCTCGTCGGCCCGCTCGGCCCTGACCGAACTGCGCCGGCTGCTCAGCGTGCTGCGCGCGGACGAGGCCGGTGCCGAGGAGGCGGCACCCGTCGTTCCGCAACCGACGCTCGACTCCCTGGAGGCGCTGCTGGAAGCCCACCGGTCGGGCGGCGGAGAGGTGTCCCTGCACACGACGGGCACCCGCCCTGCGGTGCTCCCGCCCTCGCTCGAACTCACGGTGTACCGCATCGTCCAGGAGGCCCTGACCAACGCCCGCCGCCACGCACGGGGCGCCGCGGTCGACATCCGTCTCACCTACGACGAGGACGAGGTCCGGCTGCGGATCGCCGACGACGGTGCGGGCCCCCAGACGCCCGAAGCCGGCCCGGGCGGGCACGGGTTGAGCGGCATGCGGGAGCGTGCGAACCTGCTCGGCGGACGTCTGACCAGCGGGCATGCCGGTCCTGAGGGCGGTTTCCTGATCGAGGCCGAACTGCCGGTGCGGGCGGGCGCGAAAAGCTTCGCGGAGGGTGTGTACGAGTTACGGCGCGGAAACCGATCCGGGTGATCGTGGCCGACGACCAGGCGGTCGTACGCACCGGGTTCGTGAACCTGCTGTCCACCCAGGACGACATCGACGTCGTGGGCGAGGCGGAGGACGGTGAACAGGCCGTCGCCCTCGCCCTGGCCCACCGCCCGGACGTGGCCCTGCTGGACATCAGGATGCCCGAGCTGGACGGCAACCAGGCCGCGCGCACGATCCTCCGGGAGACCGACGGCGCCACCAAGGCGCTGATGCTCACCACCTTCGACCTCGACCAGTACGTCTTCGACGCGCTCGCGGCCGGTGCCAGCGGATTCCTCCTGAAGGACGCGACCTTCCCCGAACTCCTGCACGCCGTGCGGGTGGTGGCCGCCGGCGACGCCATGCTGTCCCCGGCATCACCCGCCGCCTCATCGCCGAGTTCACCCCCCGCCGCCCCGTCACCGCCCCCAAGTCCCTCCTCGACCGCCTCACCGCCCGCGAGATGGAGGTCCTCCTTCTGATCGCCCAGGGCCTCTCCAACGCGGACATCGCCGAACGCCTGACCATCACCGACCACACGGTCAAGACCCACATCAACCGCCTGTTCGCCAAGCTCGAACTCCGCGACCGGGCCCAAGCGGTGATCGTGGCGTACGAGGCGGGGTTGGTGACGCCGGGAGCGGGCGGCTGAGGTCGCCTGCTACAGGTTCGGCGGGCCTTGCTCGATCCGGCGCAGCACCGGTGCGAGTCGGTCGATCGCCTCGCTGGTCTGGATCTGCCGCTCGTCCCACCAGGTGGCCCCGGCCTCGGCCAACGGCCCGATCACATCGCGGGTCCCGGCCGCGTCGCCGCCCGGCGTGGCACCGCCGAGGACGATCTCGAAGGGAGCGTCGGACGGGCCGCCCTCGCGCTGCTCGCGGACGTAGGCGACGAGGTCACGGACCTGTTCGACGGGCGGCACGTGACCGTGCCTGGCATCGGTGAACAGGGGAACCACACCGTCCCAGCGGGCGGCACGGCGCATGGGCGGGCGGTTCGGCCAGAAGCCGGCGATCCAGACCGGAGGCCGGGGACGTTGCACCGTGGCCGGGAGCAGTGTCACGTCCCGTACCCGGTAGTGCCGTCCGTCGTGGTGCACCGGCTCGCCCGACCAGTAGCGCCCGAGCAGTTCCAGGCCTTCGTCCAGCCGATCGGCCAGCACCTTGGTGTCCGTTGTGTCGCCAAAACTGGCGTACTCGTCCTCGATGGGCCCGCCCAGTCCCGCGCCGAACGTCACGCGGCCGCCGCTCACGGCGTCCAGGGTCGCCACCTGACGGGCAAGCTGCTGCGGACGCCGCCGGGCGACCGGTGTGACCAGCGTGCCGAGCCTGATCCGGGACGTCGCCAGCGCGGCGGCGGTCAGCAGCATCCAGGGATCCCCGAACGGCCTGCCCTCGTGCTTGCGGTGCACCACGTGGTCCCAGACGAACAGCCCGTCCCACCCTGCCTCTTCCACCGCCACGGCCACCTTGGCCACGGTTCTGGGATCGGCGAAGTCACCGAAGTTCGGGATGTTGATCGAGAAACGCATCCCAACATCGTGCTGCACGGCACAGGCACGGACAACGGATCATCCGGCCAAAGGAGGCTGCCTGTGACTCACACGGGCCGCGGACTCACACGCGCCCCGGCGGCCCCCGTACTCTCCCGCCGCACCAGCCGCGTGGGCACCAGCGTCGTACCGTGCTCCTCCCCGTCCTGCCGCATCTTGCTGAGAACCCCCTCCACACACAGCCGCCCCACCTCGGCGAAGTCCTGGTGGATGGTGGTGAGGGGCGGCAGGAAGGACGCGGACTCGGGGATGTCGTCGAAGCCGACGACGCTGATGTCGCCGGGGACGCGCAGGCCGCGTTCGTGCAGGGCCCGCAGCAGGCCCAGGGCCATCTGATCGTTGGCCGCGAACACCGCCGTGCAGTCCGGCTCCTCGGCCAGCCGCAGCCCGGCTTGGTAGCCGGACTCGGCCGACCAGTCGCCCCTGACCAGGGGCGGCGTGACGCGGCCGGCCGCGGTGAGCGTGTCGCGCCAGGCGTTGGCGCGGCGCTGGGCGGCGAAGGAGCCCTCCGGCCCTGCCAGGTGCCATACGGTGTCGTGGCCGAGGTCCAGCAGATGCCGTACGGCGTCCCGGGCGCCGCCCGCCTGGTCGGTGTCGACCACGGTGTAGCGGTCGCCGGCGTCCGAGTCGGCCACCACGACCTGCACACCGGGCGGCAGCGACACTGTCGCCGCGTCCAGCAGATGGATCTCCATGATGACGATGACGGCGTCCACGGCGAGTTCGCCCAGACGGGAGAAGGCGCCGTTCACCTCGTCCTGAGTGGGGACGGCGACGGGCAGCAGTGTGACGGCGTAGCCGTGCTGGGCCGCGGAGGTGGCGATGGCCTCCAGGGTGCGGATGTTGCCCATGGTGGAGAGGGTGAAGGTGATCACGCCGAGGGTGCGGAACTCGCCGCGCTTGAGCGCCCGGGCGGCGCTGTTGGGGCGGTAGCCCAGCTCCCGCATCGCGGCGAGGACCTGCCGGCGGGTGTCCTCGGTGACGCCCGGGAAGCCGTTGGAGACGCGGGAGACCGTCTGGGAGGAGACACCGGCGAGCCGGGCGACGTCCGCCATGGACGCGCCCTGCCGGGGGCGGGCCGGACGCCTTCTCGTACGGCTCGTGCCCATGGCTTCCCTCTCACCGTCCACCGTGCCCACCTGCCCCTCGCTTCCCTCGCCGCGCAGCCGGCGCAAATTTCGGTCCGGAACGACTCCTTGACCCCTGAGATTCGGACAGTGTAGACATCCCGCCAGTGGATGTTTACGTAAACATTGCCTAGTCGAAATCGTACGAGAAGGCCGAAAAGCGCATCAAAGGCCGCATCAGTCGCACCACGTAGGCCCCGATCTCTGCTCCCGCCGGGACACGCGGACGCAGAAGAGCTGGAGTACTCGAGATGGCACACCGCACCCGTAAGAGAAGGCTCCTCGGGGCCATCGGCGTCACCGCCGTGGCGACCGGAACCATCCTGGCCACCGCCACCCTGCCCGCCGCGCACGCCGAGCCCACCGCCCAGGCGGCCGGGGTCACCGTCCGCCCCGACCCCTCCTACAAGCAGGAGAAGTTCGAGGGCTGGGGCACGAGCCTGGTCTGGTTCGCCAACGCCACCGGCGACTACCCGCCCGCCGTCCGCGAGAAGCTCTACAAGCTCCTCTTCGGCGACGAGGGCCTCGCGCTGAACATCGCCCGCTACAACATCGGCGGCGGCAACGCCCCGGACGTCAAGGACTACCTGCGGGCCGGCGGCGCGGTCGAGGGCTGGTGGAAGGCCCCGGCGGGCACCACCCGCGAGGACGTCGACTGGTGGGACGCCGAGGACCCGGCCGACTGGAACAGACACGCCGACAAGACGCAGCGCTGGTGGGTCGACCGCATCAAGAAGGACATCACCCACTGGGAGACCTTCAGCAACTCCCCGCCCTGGTTCATGACCGAGAGCGGCTACGTCTCCGGCAACTTCGACGCGGGCAAGGACCAGCTGAAGCCGGAGTCCGTCGAGGACTTCGCCAAGTACCTGGTGGGCGCGACCGAGCGGCTGGAGAAGGCGCACGGCATCAAGGTCGACACGCTCGACCCGTTCAACGAGCCGAACACCAACTACTGGGGCACCAGGCTCGGCCCGGACGGCGAGCCGACCGGAGGCCGCCAGGAGGGCGCCCACATGGGCCCCGAGCTCCAGCAGAAAGTCCTCCGCGCGCTCGCCCCGGTCCTGGAGAAGTCCAGGAGCGGCGCGGAGATATCCGCGATGGACGAGACCAACCCCGGCACCTTCGCCACCAACTGGAACTCCTACCCACAGGAGGTCCGTGACCTGGTCGCCCAGATGAACGTCCACACCTACGGCACCGGCCAGCGCACCACCGTCCGCGACCTGGCCAAGGCCGCCGACAAGCCGCTGTGGATGAGCGAGGTCGAGGGCGACTGGGGCGACGGCCAGAGCTTCACGGACATGCGGCCCGGCCTGGGCCTGGCCCAGCGCATCGTCGACGACCTGCGTGAACTGGAGCCCCGCGCCTGGGTGTTCTGGCAGCCCGTCGAGGACTACGACAACATGAAGCCGGGCGGCGAGTCCGCGAAGGGCGGCAACTGGGGCGAGATCCAGCTCCCGTTCAGCTGCACCTCCAAGGACACGCTCAAGACCTGTCCGATCTACACGAACACCAAGTTCGACACGGCCCGCAACTTCACGCACTTCATCAAGCCCGGCGACCGGCTGATCAAGACGGACGACACCTCCAGCACCGCGGCGGTCTCCCGCAAGGGCGACGCGGCGACGGTCGTCCACGTCAACAGCGCCACCGAGTCCCGTGAGGTCACCTTCGACCTGTCGAAGTTCGGCCGGGTCTCCTCCCGCGCCACCGTCACCCCCGTGGTGACCAGCGCCGACGGCAAGCTGGAGAAGCAGAAGGCGGTCCGGGTCTCGGGCAAGCAGGCCACGGTCACCGTGCCGGCCCAGTCGGTGACGTCCCTCCTCGTCAAGGGCGTGTCCGGCGTCGCCAAGGACGCGGCCGAGCTGAAGAAGGGCCACACCTACCGGCTGACCGGCGTCCAGAGCGGCAAGGACCTCACCCTCGCCGACAACGGCACGGGCCTGGTCATCAAGAGCGCCAATGCCGCCGACCCCAGCGGTCAGCAGTGGCGGGTGGAGCAGATCCGCGGCACGGACAACCGCAAGCGGTACGTCTTCACCGAGGCCGCCTCGGACAAGCGCCTGGCCGTCCGCGACGGCGCCCTGGTCGCCGAGCCCGACGAGGGCCGCCGCGACAAGGCCACCGAGTGGATCATGTCCACGACCGGGGACGGCACCTGGACCCTGGTCAACGCCGCCACCGGCCAGCTCCCGGACGTCGGGGGCCAGTCCACGAACGAAGGCGCTTCGGTCGGCCTCTGGCAGCCGAACTCCGGCTCCAACCAGCGCTGGAAGGTGACGGACGTGACGGGCAGCTAGCGCTCCCTCCCGCACCGGCCCGCTACGACGCCCTCGGCCCGCCGCACCGCATGGTGACGGTTGGGCCGGGGGCGTCGTGCGGTGTCACTGCCAAAGGCCCTCAAAGCCCGAACAACCCTGCCGCGTTGTCGTGGCACACCGCCCGCAGCCAGTCGTCTCCGAGGTCGAGCCGTTCCAGGGCGTGGAGCTGGTCCACGTACGGATAGGGGATGTTGGGGAAGTCGGAGCCGAGCAGGACGCGGTCGCCGAGTCCGGCCAGCCGGGGCAGGGCCCGGCGGGGGAACGGCATGAAGCTCTCGCTGAAGTCGGTGAACGCCATCGTCGTGTCCAGCCGCACCTCCCCGTACCGCTCGGCGAGGCCGAAGAACTCCTCGTACTCGGGCATCCCCATGTGCGCGACGACCAGCCGCAGCCGGGGGTGCCGGGCCAGTAGCCGCGCGATCGGCTCGGGGCCGGTGTGCTTGCCGGGCGCTGGCCCGGACCCGCAGTGGATCACCACGGGGATCCCGGCCTCGGCCAGCAGCCCCCACGCCGGCTGGAGGAGTTCATCGGCGGGGTCGTACGCCCCCACCTGCACATGCGCCTTGAAGACCCGCGCCCCCGCCTCGACGGCCTCCCGGACGTACGCCTCGACGCCCGGCTCGGGGTAAAGGGTCGCGGTGTGCAGACAATCGGGGGTGCGGCGGGCGAAGTCGACCGCCCAGCCGTTCAGCCAGCGGGCCATGCCCGGCTTGTGCGGGTACACCATCGCGGTGAAGGCCCGCACGCCGAACTCACGCAGGATGTCCGCCCGTTCCGCCTCCTCCTTCCGGTAGGTGATAGGCCACTCCAGTCCGCCGGTCATCGGCCCGAGCCCGTCGAAGTACTCCCACACCTTGTGCAGCACGCGCTCGGGCATGAAGTGCGTGTGCACGTCGACCAGCCCGGGAAGCCCGAGCCGCCCCCAGAAACGGCGGATCTCCTCGGCTTCCGCACCACCCACCGTCACGCGGTCGGGCGAACCGGCGGGGTCGACTGGCGCCACACGGTGATCGTCCATGCCGTCCACGATCGGTCCGGGTGAGGTGGTGGGTCCACTGCTTTGCGCGAGGGAGGGGTGAGGGATCCGTCACGACCCGGCCCTCCTCGTGCGGGGGCGGGGGGGGCACGACCACAGCCGTCTCTCCTCGTCATGGATCAAGTCGCTGGCGGATCACATCGACGGACACACCGGAGCGTTCGGCCAGTTCTTCTTGCGTCAAGGAGGCCAGACGGCGCGAGCGGGGCAGGCACCGCACGGCCTGTCTGCGGGCTCGCCCACCCCCCTGGTCACGGCATCGGGCCGCCCCTTGGAGGCCGGTACGCCGCCGCGACCCGTTCCCGGAACGGCCGCCGCCCCACCGCCTCCGCCACCTCCCTCAGCAACTCCCCCAGCGGCATCGACAGCTCCGCGTCCAGCTCCGCCATCGCCGCCACCGTGGCCTCCCACTCCGCCTCGATCCGCGGCAGCAGGGCACGGGCCTTCGGCGTGAGGTCGACCAGGCGGCGGCGGGCGTCCAGCGGGTCGGGGGTGTGGGTGACCAGGCCCGCGCGGGCCATCTGCGCCGCCGTCTGACTCGCTGCCGAGTGCGTGACGCCCACTGCCGCGGCCAAGTCGCGCACGGGCAGCGGGCCTTCGGCCAGGAGTGCCCGTACGACCGGGGAGAAGCGGGGCCGGTACTCGGCCAGGCCCTGCTCCTCGTAGACCTTGGCCACGTCACCGTCCAGGAGTTCCAGGACGTGGCGGAGCAGAGTGCCCACGGCGACCGGATCCGGGTGATTCCTCGCACTGTTCACACTGCTAATCTAACAGCGCTGTTATACCTGCCGAGGGTAGAGGAGAGTGCGTCACTCATGGCCGGGCTCTATCCACCTGCCGAGCCGTACGCGCACGGCATGCTCGACGTCGGCGACGGCAACCGCGTGTACTGGGAGAGTTGCGGGAATCCGGAGGGCAAGCCCGCCCTCGTACTCCACGGCGGGCCCGGGTCCGGGGCGGGGCCGTTCTGGCGCCGGCTGTTCGACCCGGCGGTATACCGCATCGTGCTCTTCGACCAGCGCGGATGCGGGCGCAGCACACCCGACGCCGCCGATCCGCGGACCTCGCTCGACGCCAACACCACACCGCACCTGATCGCCGACATCGAGCTGCTGCGGCGGCACCTCGGCATCGGGGAATGGCTCGTCGTCGGCGGCTCCTGGGGCGTGACGCTCGCGCTGGCCTACGCCGAGCAGCACCCGGGACGCGTGTCCGAGCTGGTCCTCTTCAGCGTCACCGACACCACCCGCCGCGAGGTGGAGTGGGTCACCCGGGACATGGGCCGGATCTTCCCCGAGGAATGGGCCCGGTTCCGCGACGCCGTCCCCGAGGGGGAGCGCGACGGCAGCCTGGTGGAGGCGTACGCCCGGATGCTCGCCGATCCCGATCCGGCCGTACGGGAGCGGGCCGCGCGGGAGTGGTGCCGGTGGGAGGACGTGCACGTGTCCACGCACCCCGGGCACAAGCCCGATCCCCGTTACGAGGACGCGGACTTCCGGCTGCGCTTCGCCCGCCTCGTCACGCACTACTGGCGGCACGCCGGCTTCCTGGAGGACGGGGCGCTGTTGCGCGACGCCGGGAAGCTCGCCGGCATCCCCGGCGTGATGATCCACGGGCGCATGGACATCAGCGGTCCTCCGGACGTCGCATGGCGGCTGGCCCAGGTGTGGCCGGACGCGGAGCTCGTGCTGATCGGCGAGGAGGGGCACGGGCTGTCGGGCGATGCCACGACGGAGGCGGTGCTCGCGGCCACGGACCGGTTCCGGCCGGTCCGCACCCCGTAAGAACTGCCCCGACAGAAGTGTCCCGACGGTGCGGACGCCGGTGTCGGATCGAGCCGCTGTCACCGGCCCCCGGCCGGCCGCTTGGCACCGCACGTCGCCAGACTGCACCACCGGCGCCGCCCGCTCTCGTCGAGGAACAGCCAGCCGCAGTCCCGGCTGGGGCAACCGCGGACGGTGAACCGCCGCGGGTCGGCGAGCAGTTCCCCCGCGCTGCGGGCCACCGCGCAGACGGGCAGGCGCAGACCGGCGGAGGGCGACGGGTGCCAGCGCCCGAGACCGTCCTCGCCACGCGTGAAGACCGACAGCCGCGCGGCGTCCTCCACCGCCCCGGCCACCGCCTTGAACGCCCGGCCGTCCTGCGGATCGGTCAGACAGGCGTACAGGTCCGTACGCAGCCGCCGGGCCTCGTCGAGGACGGCGGCGGCCTCGGCCGGCTGCCGCAGGGCCTGTTCCCGCAGCCGGGTGACCTGGCGGTCCTCGATCAGGTCGAGGTGACCGGCCCATACGGCGAGCGTGGCGTAGCCGCGCAGCCAGTCCGACCCGGGCAGTCGCTCCCCGCCCCACCCGGCGTAGGTGTTGCAGAACTCCAGCGCGGGGTGTCCGCTCGTACTCCACGGCAGCCACTGGTCACCGACCCGGACCGCGTAAACGGGCCCGGGAGGCCGGTCCAGCCGGGGGTCGGCGCTCAGTATGCGCTCGTGGAGCGTGCGCAGTTCGCGCCCGGGCTCGATGCCGAGTTCGTCCGCCAGCAGGTCGCGGGTGCGGTCGTACAACTGGAGCGCATCGGCCTGGCGGCCCATCCGGTACAGGGCGGTCATCTGGGCGCCGGCCAGCCGTTCACGGGTCGGGTGCTCCACCAGCAGTGGCGTCAGGTCCGCCACGACACCGTCGTGCAGACCCATGGCGAGCTGGGCCTCCGCTCGCCGCTCCACGGCGGACAGGCGCAGTTCGCCCAGCGCGCCGCCGAGGCGCGTGCGCAGCCGGTCGTCGGCCACGTCCGCGAGCAGCGGGCCGCGCCACAGCCCGAGGGCCTGGTCGTACAGGCGGATCCGCTCCGCGGGGTCACCGGCATCGGCGGCCTGCCCGACGAGCCCGACGAACTCCTGGGCGTCGAGCCCATGAGGGCCCTGCTCCACGGCGTAACCGTCGTGCCGGGTCTCGACGGACACCCCGTGCGGCCTGAGCGCGGCACGCAGGCGGCCGACGTAGGTGTGGACGGTGGCGCGGGCGGCGGCGGGCGGCTCGTCATCCCAGAGCAGGTCGATGAGGCGGTCTGTCGGGACGGCGCGGCCCGCGTGCAGCAGCAGGACCGCCAGCAGGCACCGCTCCTGGCGGCGGCTGCCCACCAGCACCTGCCGTCCCTCTTGGCGGGCGGCGAACGGACCGAGCAGTTGGAACTCCATGGCTGTCCGGCAGCCTAACGGGACGTCGATGGTCAGGCTTTGGTCAGAGGCCGGGGAGAGACTGGCGCACGCCCGCTTCCTTCACACCTCTGCCCAGGGAGAACCATGCGCCGAACCACCCTCGCGACGCTGACACTTGCCGCCGTGCTCCTCGGGACGCAGCCCGCGTCCGCGGAGACGGCGACGGAGACGGCGAAGGGCTGGGAACCGGCGCCGTCCGCGCCGTGGGACGTCGGCGCCGGCGTGCGGTGCGACTTCCCCGTCCACGGCGAGCCCGTCGTCGACGAGGTGGTGCGGCGTGTGCTGAGCACCTACCCCGACGGCTCCGTACGGCGGGTCGCGTACAAGGGCGATCTGGTCGTGCGCGTCACGAACACCGGGACCGGCGCCTCCTACGACGCCGACGCGAGCGGCTCGGCCGTCGTCGAGCACCGGCCCGACGGCTCCCAGCTCTGGGCCGTGCACGGGCCGGTGCTCGTCGGGGTCGGCCAGGACCAGGGGAGCCTGCCGCGCGGCCTGTACCTCGTCGACGGCGTCTACACGATGGAGATCAGTCCCACCGGATACAAGTCCGTACGCCTCCTCCACGGGACGACGGACGACCTGTGCGCCCGCATCGGCTGAACGGGCGCCTGCCCTCCCCGATGGCCGGCCGGGCTCAGTGCGCGTCGTAGATGCCCCGGTAGTGGGCCAGCGCCGTCTCGCGGGACGCAGGAACGCTAGTGCGCAAACGGCTGCCCCCGTCGAGGAGAGGCCAGGTAGGTTGATCATTTGTCACGAGGGGGCGTGGGGGCGACATTCGCCCCTGCCGGAAGAAAAGTTGAAGGATCCCAGGCAGCTACCCGGCCCCCGCGGATCGGCCGAAGGGCCGAGGCACCCCGCATCGCCACCCGTACTCTCCACCGTTCCGAAAGTGAACGGCACCGCAACTACCGCCGGGTACTGGAGAGATCGCGTGGAAGTAGGGCCACAAGGTCGATCTCCTTCCCCTCCCCCTCCGCGTGAGCTAGAAACTTCAACAACCCAGCCACGCCACAGGGTGCTCGACGGCACATGCGTCGCACCGAGGGGGAAAGACCACAGTGAACAAGCAAGCTCACGGACCGAGACGGTCCGGCACCCGCGCGCGCAGACGCCTCCCGCGTCTGAGGATCGTCATCGCCGCCGCCGTCTCCTTCGCTCTCGCCGGAACCGCCGCCCAGGTGATGGCCGCCGAGCCCGACGGGAGCACCGGGCAGCCGCCCGTGCCGTCCCTGTCCTGGTCCGACTGCCAGGGGGGCTTCGAGTGCGCCAACGCCGACGTGCCGTTGGACTACCGCGACCCGCAGGGCAAGACCATCACTCTGGCGGTCATCCGCAAGAAGGCCCCGGACCAGGCCAAGAAGAAGGGCACCCTCTTCCTCCAGCCCGGCGGGCCCGGCAACTCCGGCGTGGACTTCGTGCGCAACAACCACGCCGGCCTGCCCGCCGCGATGCGCGACTCCTTCGACGTCTTCGGGTACGACGTACGCGGCGTCGGGCGCAGTTCAGCGGTCACGTGCTGGGACGACCAGACGTACACCCAGGCCATCACCGCGGCCAAGGGCGTCCCCGGCCCGGACGCCTACGAGCCCGCCGTGCGCCAGGCCGCCGAGTTCGGCCAGGCCTGCCTGGACAACGCGGGCGAGCTGGCGCCGTACGTGGGCACCGAGTACGTCGCCCGCGACATCGACCTGCTGCGTCAGGCCCTCGGTGAGAATCAACTGACTTACTACGGCCGGTCGTTCGGCAGTTACATCGGCACCGTCTACGCCGCCCTGTTCCCCGAGCGGGTGCGTGCGCTCGCGCTGGACGGCGGTTACGACCCCGAGCACTACGCGAACCGGCCCTACGCCTACGACCGGCCCCAGTACCTGGCCCTGGACGGCGCGATGAGCCGCTTCCTCGACTGGTGCAAGGCGGACCAGGACACGTGCGGGTTCGGCGACGGCGACCCCCGGGGCGCGTTCGAGAAGCTCAAGGCCGACCTGGACGCCAATCCCGTACCGACCGCGAACGGCGGGCGGGCCAATGGCTACACCCTCGTCTACCGCCTGATGTTCAACATCAACGAGGGCAAGGTCATCTGGCCCTCCCTCGGCGGGGCCCTGCGCAAGGCGCAGCAGCGCGACAACACCTCGTTCCTGCTGCGTCCGCCGTCCCCGGCCAGCTACGACTTCCTCAACCCGAACGTGGCCGTCGAGTGCGTCGACAAGGACTACCCGCGTGACCCGGCCCTGCTGAAGCGGCAGGTCACGAGGAACGCCGAACTGGCGCCGCTGCTGGGCCCGGCCATGGCGTACGGCCCGCCGACCTACGACCACCAGCACGCCACCACCTGCGTCCAGTGGACCGGCGAGAAGCCCAGCCGCTACGACGGCTCCTTCCGGGCGAAGGGCTCCGCGCCGATCCTCGTGCTCGGCACGACCGGCGACCCGGACACCCCGTACCGGGACGCGGTGGCCCTGTCCCGGCAGCTCGACAACGGCCGGCTGCTCACCTTCAAGGCCGAGGGCCACACCGCCTTCGGGCGCAGCGCCTGCGCGACGGACGCCGTCACCGGCTACCTGGTGGACCTGAAGGTCCCGGCGCGTGGCACGACCTGCGCGGACGAGACCCAGCCGCCGTCCGCCACGCCGAAGGTGGCCCCGCCGGGCACGACCCTCGGCGAGCTCCGCAACGGTGTGAACGACCGCCTGGACCGCCTCGGCTCCCTGCGCTGACCGACCGCACCACGGCACCCCGGGTGCCGGGCCGCATCAGGCCCGGCCCCCGGGGTGTTCGCGTGTTCCCAAAGCGGTTCCTGCGGTTCCTCCCTCTTGACCCCACCTTGCGCAGGCACGTACAACTGCACTCGCAGAAAACGGTTACTACCGCTTACCGCCCACCACTGGGGAAGGCCCCTCACCATGAGAGCTTCGGGAGAACCGGAAGAGCCCACCGCGGACAGAACGGCCGGTCACCCGACGGCCGCGTCCCGCCGGGTCGTACTCAAGGGCGCCGCCGTCACCGCCGCACTGGGCGCGGCCGGGGTCGCCACGACCGGCCCGGCCCGCGCCGCGGACGCCCCGCCGGGCCGCCCGGAGAGCGTCACCGCCCGCATGGGCGGCACCTCCGTCACCCTGTCCCTGGTGGACGGTGCGCTCCGCTGGTCGGCCCGCCGCGACGCCCGGACGGTGATCGGCACCTCGGCCCTGGGCCTCAGGCTCGGCGACGGCACCGTCCTCGGCGGTGACGTCAAGGTGATCGCGGAGCGGTACGGCACCCACCGCACCACCTGGACCCCGGTCTACGGCCGCAACGCGACCGTCACCGACCACTACCAGGAGCAGCGCTGGGACCTGGAGGACCGGGCGTCGGGCATCCGCTTCGGCGTCCAGGTCCGCGCGTACAAGACCGGCGTCGCCCTGCGCTACCTCCTCCTCGACGAAGGCACCGCCACCGTCGCCGACGAGCTGACGACGTTCGTCTTCCCCGACGGCACCACCGTCTACAGCGCCCGCGACGAGAACGCCTACGAGCCGGTCGCGCCGGGCTCCATACCGGTCACCGGCACGGCCGGCACGGACAACGGCCCGCTCACCGACCTTCCGCTCACCGCCACCCTCACCAGCGGGCTCATCGCCTGCGTCTGCGAGTCCTCGCGCATCGACTACCCGCGGCTGATGCTCGGTTCCGTGGCCGGCGAGCCCAACACCCTCTCCGCCTTCCTGATGGAGCACACCGCCCGCGGCACCGGCCCGGTGGAGACGACCTCGACCGTCACCACGCCCTTCGCCACGCCGTGGCGCGCGGTGGTGATCGGGGCCACCCACGCCGAACTCGTCGACAACGCCGAGCTGGTGCTCAACCTGGCGCCGCCGAACGCCCTTCCCGACACCTCATGGATCAGGCCGGGCAAGGTCTTCCGCTGCGAACTGTCCACCGCCGCCGGGCTGGCGGGCGTCGACTTCGCCGTGGCCCGGGGGATCGAGTACATCGAGTACGACGCCGGCTGGTACGGCCCGGAGTTCACCACCCGGGACGCGACCGAGCCCATCGCCGCCATCGACCTGCCGTCGGTCATCTCATACGCCACGAGCAAGGGCATCGGCCTCTTCCTCTACGTCAACCGGCTCGCACTGACCGACGCGGACTCCCTCTTCGCCCTTTACAAGAGCTGGGGCGTGCGGGGCATCAAGCTCGGCTTCATCAACGACGGCACCCAGTCCATGACCAACCAGATCATCGACTGGGCCAAGGCCGCCGCCAAGTACGAGCTGCTGATCGACATGCACGACGACGTCCGGCCGTTCGGCTACGAGCGGACGTACCCGAACTGGATCAGTCTGGAAGGCGTACGCGGCAACGAGCAGTTCCCGACCGCCACGCACAACGTGACCCTGCCGTTCGCGCGCAACATCGGCGGCCCGATGGACTACACGATCTGCTACGGCCAGTCCCGCGACAAGACGACCAACGCCCACCAGATGGCGATGGCCGCGGTGTACTACCAGCCCCTCAACTTCCTCTTCTGGTACGACAAGCCGTCCAAGTACAACAACCCGGCCAACTGGCCCGGTCTGCCGTGGTTCAACGCCGTGCCGGTGACCTGGGACGAGAGCCGCGCCCTGGCCGGCTCGATCGGCGAGTACATCGCGGTCGCCCGCCGGGGCGGCTCCACCTGGTACCTGGGCGCGATGACCGACGAGTCCGCAAGGACCCTGTCCCTGCCCCTGTCCTTCCTCGGCAGCGGCACCTACACGGCGACGGTCTACGCCGACGGCACCCCGGGCACCAGCCCGTTCCGGACCCCGGTCGTGGTCAGCACCCGGACCGTCACCGCCGCCGACACGCTCGACGTGGCCATGGCGCCGGCGGGCGGACAGGCGGTCGTCCTGAAGCCGAGCTGATCCCGGAGCGGGTGGGGTTTTCCCCAGGGCCCGGGTCCACCGGCCGGTGGACGGCAGGTTCAACCGAGTACCTCTGTCCGGCAACTGCCCAGCTCGGCGAGCCTTTTGGGCATGAACTCATTGTCTGTGCGCGTGGCGCGCTGGAGTGCGCGGCATCCCTGGCGGGCGATCGCCGGCTGGCTGGTGTTCGTGGCGCTGTGTCTGGGAGTTGGCAGTGCCGTCGGCACGAACAGTGCGAAGACGGCGGACTACCGGGTCGGCGAGGCCGGCCGCGCCGAGGCCCTGGCGGCCGAGGCACATCTGGAGCGCAGGGCCGCCGAGCAGGTGCTGATCTCCTCCCGTTCGGGCGGTGCCCTCGACGAGGGCACCGCCCGGGCCGCCGCGGAGGACCTGACCGACCGGATGCGGCGGCTGCCCGAAGTAGCGGGCGTGGCCGACCCGTTGCTGTCCGAGGACAGACGGATCCTGATGGTCGAGGTGGCGCTGAAAGGCGAGGAGCGGGACGCGAAGGACAAGGTCGACGCGCTCATGGCGCAGACCGCGGCGGTGCAGAAGAGCCACCCCGGGCTGCTGCTGGAGGAGACCGGAAGTCCCTCCGTGAGCAAGGGCGTAGACAAGCAGCGCAGTGACGACCTGGCGCTGTCCGAAGCGATCACCCTTCCCGTCACCCTGGTCACGCTGATGGTGGTGTTCGGCTCCGTGACCATGGCCGGGGTGCCGTTGCTGCTGGCGCTGTCGTCGATCGCGGCGGCGGTCGGGCTCTCCATGGTCGTCTCGCACGTGTCGCCCGACGCCGGGGTCGGCACCAACGTCATCCTGATGATCGGCCTCGCGGTCGGCGTCGACTACACGCTCTTCTACCTCAAGCGCGAGCGGGAGGAACGGGCCCGCTCCGGCGGGCGGCTCTCCTCCGAGGCGCTGGTGGAGCTGGCCGCCGCGACCTCGGGCCGGGCGGTCGTGGTCTCCGGGCTCGCGGTGGTCGCCTCCACGGCGACGCTGTACCTGGCCTCCGACGTGATCTTCTCCTCCCTCGCGACCGGCACCATCGTGGTCGTCCTGGTCGCGGTGGCCAGTTCGCTGACGGCCCTGCCCGCGCTGCTCGTCAAGCTGGGGCGGCGGGCGGAACGCCGGGCGCTGCGACGGGCGGAGCGCGGAAAGCCGGCGCGGCGGGTACGAGGCGGCACAGGCGGCGGCCGGGTGTGGAACGCCCTGCTGCGGCCCGCCGCCCGGCACCCCCTCGCCACCCTGTGCGTCTCGGTCGTCACGCTCCTCGCCCTCGTCGTCCCGCTGGCCGGACTGAAGATCACGGAGATGAGCCGGGACACGCACTCCCGCGACATCCCCGCCATGCAGGTCTACGACCGGCTCAACGAGGCGTTCCCGGAGCAGCGGGTGACCCACCAGGTCGTCGTGCGTGCCGATGCCTCGCGATCGCCGGAGATCGGCGGCGCCCTGCGGGAGGTGGCCCGGCGGGCCGCAGCCGACCCGCTGTTCACCGAGGCCTCGCGCATACGGTCCTCCGCAGACGGGCGCACCAGCACCCTCGAACTGAAGGTGCCGTACCTCGGCAACTCCGACGAGGCGTACGACTCCCTGGACCGGCTCCGGGACGACTTCCTGCCCGCGACCGTCGGCCGGATCACCGGCGCCGAGTACGGCGTGTCCGGGGATGTCGCCCGCTACGCCGACTATCCCGCCCACCAGAACAGCAAACTGCCCCTGGTGCTGGGCGCGTTGCTGCTTGTGACGTTCGCGATGACCGTGTACGCCTTCCGTTCGGTGGTGCTCGGACTGCTCGGCGTCGCCCTGAACCTGCTGTCCGCCGCGGCGGCGCTCGGGCTGCTCGTGCTGGTCTTCCAGGGGACGTGGGCCGAGGGGCTGCTGGACTTCCGGTCCACCGGGTCGATCGGGTCGCGTGTGCCGCTGTTCCTCTTCGTCATCCTCTTCGGGCTGTCGATGGACTACCAGGTGTTCGTGGTGAGCCGGATCCGGGAGGCGGTGCTCGCGGGCGTGCCCACGCGGCAGGCCGTGCTGGACGGGATCCGTTCCTCGGCGAGCGTGGTGACCAGCGCGGCGGTGGTGATGACGACCGTGTTCGCGAGCTTCGTCTTCCTGCACATCATCGAGATGAAGCAGATCGGCTTCGTCCTGGCGGCGGCCGTGCTGATCGACGCGTTCGTGGTCCGGGTGATGGTGCTGCCGGCGGCGATGCTGCTGCTGGGCGAGGCGAGTTGGTGGCCCTCGCGCCCGGGGCGGCCGGCTCCGGAAGCCCCGGAGAAAAAGACCTCCTCCCACGCGGCGATCGACGTACGTTGATCGCTATGACCGCTCTCGCCGGGTCCACCGCCGACGCCTTCTGGGCGACCTCACTGCGCCGCTGGAACGCGGTGTGCTGGCTGCTGTTCGCCGTGATGGCCGTCGGGCTGGTCGCCATTGACCGGCCCGGCGAGAGCAAGTACGCGGCGCTGGCCCTGCTGGGCGGGGTGGTGCTGTCGTACGCGGTCCTGGACCGCTTTCCCTCCAATCCCGTCGTACGGCCGCACGTCTATCTGTCGGTGCTGGTGGTCGCGTTGGGCGGGCTGGCGTATCTGCGGGGCAACTACGCGGCGCTGTTCATGGTGACGCTGCCGCACTACTGGATGTTCGGGCGGACGCCCAGGGCCTCGATGGCGTTCCTGGGGCTCGCCACGGCCGCCACCCTGACCGCGAGCGTGCTGCGGCAGGACGGCTGGACGGTGGAGTTCTTCACCGAGACGCTCGTGTCCACGCTGATCGTCGTCGCCGTGGGGGTGCTGATCGGGCTGTGGGCACACTCGGTGGTCGGGCAGAGCGCCGAGCGGGCCCGGCTGATCACCGAACTGGAAGAGACCCAGGCCGAGTTGTCCGAGGCGCACCAGCGTCAGGGCGCGGCGGACGAACGGGAGCGGATGGCGCGGGAGATCCACGACACCCTCGCACAGGGCTTCGCCTCGATCATCGTGCTGGCCGAGGCGGCCCGGGCGGGGCTCGACTCCGAACCGGCCCGAAGTGCCCAGCAACTGCGGTCGATCGAGTCCACCGCGCGGGAGAACCTCGCCGAGGCCCGGGAACTGGTCGGCTCGCCCCGGCGCCCCGGCCAGGCAGCCGCCGGTTCCGTGGCGCAGACCCTCCGCCGGACCCTGGACCGTTTCGCCGAGGACACCGGCCTCACCGTCGACGCCGACCTGGCGGACCTGGAGTGCGACCAGCAGACCCGGATCGCGCTGCTGCGCTGCACCCAGGAGTCCCTGGCCAACGTGCGCAAGCACGCCCGCGCCTCCACGGTCGGTGTGGTCCTGGCCCGGCAGCCGTACGGAGTGGAGCTCGAAATCACCGACGACGGGACCGGGTTCGTGGTGGAGGAGTCGGCGGGTTTCGGCCTGGACGGCATGCGCAAACGGCTGGCGGAGCTGGGCGGGAGGCTGACGGTGACGAGTTCGTTGGGCGACGGGACGCGGGTGCTGGCGCTGATACCGCCGGCCGCCGCGGAGAGCGGGGCGACGGCATGACCGGCGGAGCGCTCCGCGTCATCGTGGTGGACGACCACACCGTCATGCGGGCCGGAGTGGTGGCCCTCCTCGCCTCCGAGACCGGCATCGAGATCGTCGGCGAGGCGGGCGACGGCCGTGCGGCCCTCGGCCTCGTCGAGCGCCACGATCCCGATGTCGCCCTGGTCGACCTGCGGATGCCGGTGCTGGACGGAGTGGCCACGACGGCCGAGATCGTCAGGCGCTTCCCCCGCACGCGGGTGCTGATCCTGACGACGTACGACACCGACGCGGAGATCGAGCGCGCGGTGGAGGCCGGGGCGATCGGCTACCTCCTGAAGGACACCACCCGTGAGCAACTGGCCGACGCGATCCACGCGGCGGCGCGCGGTGAGACCGTACTGGCGCCCCGGGTGGCCGAACGGCTGGTCGCCCGCATGCGCCAGCCCGCCCAGATCCCGCTCACCGCCCGGGAGGCGGACGTCCTGAACGCGGTCGCGGACGGCCTGACCAACGCCGAGATCGGCCGCCGCCTCGTCATCGCCGAGGCCACGGTGAAGACGCATCTGCTCCGGCTGTTCGCCAAGCTCGACGTCAACGACCGTACGAGAGCGGTGGTGGTGGCGATGGAACGGGGGCTGTTGCACAGGCCCTGAGCCGGCCGGCTGCGTGTGTCTCGCGACCCGGGCCACGTGCGGGCACGACCACACGCGGTCCGGACTTTGCCATCTCTTTACAACCTGCCCCTCGGCCGCCTCGTCTCTCCGCACGACCCGTCACTCACCCCGCCCTTCACCGAGCGGGACCGACGAAGGAGAGCGTTCCCATGCGCCGAACCGTCCTCACCGCCCTGGCCCTCGCCGGCACCGCCGTACTCCTGGACACGGGGCCCGCGTCCGCGAGCGAGGCGACGACCCCGAGCCCGGCCCCGACGGCCGCCGAGTCCACCCCCCAGCCGGAGGAGAGCGCCGAACCGACGGCCGGTGCCGAACCGACCCGCGCGCCGGCCACCGCCAACCCGGCCCCGAGCGGAGAGCCGACCCGGGCACCGGCCGACGACCAGGTCTCCGTCGTACCGAGCGGCGCGCCCGACACCGGCGTGACGACGGCGTCTTCGGCCTCCGACTCCGGCTTCGGCGGTACGGCGGTCGGCGCGGGCGCCGCCGCGGTGCTCGCCGTGGGCGGCGGGACGGTCCTCGTCGTGCGGCGTCGCCGGGCGACCGGGGCATGACCCCGTTCTCCAGGCGCGCGTTCACGACGGCGGCGCTGGCGTCGCTGCTCACGGCATGCGGAGGCCAGGGGACGCATCGGACGGCACCGGACGCCGGAACCACCGCGCCACAGCCGCAGTCTTCCCCTCGGCCGGTCCCGGCCGAGGGGGCGCGCCCCCTGGTCCGTTCGGTCCCGGTCCGGCTGCTGGTCCCGGCCATCGGTGTCGACACCCCGGTCATCCGGCTGGGCCTGGCCCCGGACGGCACGGTGCGGGTGCCGCCGGCCACGGCGGACGACCGGGCGGGCTGGTACCGGCACTCGCCCACTCCGGGCCAGACCGGCCCGTCGGTGATCCTCGGGCACGTCACGGTCGGCACGTACGGCGACGGCGTCTTCCGGCACCTCACCCGGCTGCGCCGCGGCGACCGGATCGTGGCGCGCCTGGAGAACGGCACGGCGGCGGAGTTCGCCGTCACGGCGGTACGGACCGTCCCCAGAACCCGCTTCCCGGTGGACGACGTCTACGGGAACGTGGACCGCCCGGAGCTGCGGCTGATCACGTGCGGCGGAGCGCGTACCGGCGACGGATACGCGGACAACGTGATCGTTTTCGCCGCGCTGAGCGGCGCCGAGCCCCCCACCCCTGGAGAGCGTTGAAACGGTCCCGTGAGAAGGCCGCGTCCGAGCTGTTCGCCGCCCTCTATCCGCGCCTGGCCGGCTGGTGCCGCCGACTCGTCGACGACGACGAGACGGCCCACGAGATCGCCTCGGAGGCGTTCACCCGGCTCTGGGCCCGCTGGACGTCGGTGGCGGAACCCCGCGGCTTCCTCTACGTCACCGCGGCCAACCTCGTCCGGGACCACTGGCGCAAACTGGAGCGCGAGCGCAGGGCCATGCACCGCGTCACCTCGGAAGCCGCCGTACGGCCCCACCCCGAGCAGGCCGACCCCTCGGTGCGCCTGCTCGTGCAGTCGCTCCCGGAACGACTCCGCGTCCCGATCCTCCTCCACTACTACGCTGACATGCCGATCCGGGAGGTGTCCGTGCTGACCGGGCGCAAGGAAGGAACGGTCAAGGCCGACCTGCACGCGGCCCGGGAACTGCTCCGCGTCCACCTGAGGAGAAGCCTTGACCACACGTCTTGACGACGATCCGGACGACCGGGAGTCCGGCCCCGACGACCCGCTCGCCGTGATCCTGCGGCCCACCTCCCCCGACTACTTGGGCGCACCCCCCGGCCAGTACGAGGCGATCCGCCGCAGGGCGACCCGCCGGCGCGTTCTGCGCGCCGCGGCCGGAGCGGGCCTGTGCTGCGCGGCGGCCGCCCTCATCGTCCTCCCCCCGCGCCTCACCGCCCCGGAGCCCGCCCGTTCCCCGACGATCCCGATGGCCCCGCCCCCCGCGAGCACGGCGCCTGCGACCTCGGCACCGACTTCCCATCCATCGGCGGCTTCGCCCTCATCGACGCCTTCGCCTTCATCGGCCTCTCCGTCCGAGGCCCCGGCACCCGCCACGACCCGCCCCCGCACGAGCGACTCGACCGGCCCGACGGCCGAGCCCCGCCCCCCGTCGGCCGCACCGACCTCGGCGCGGCCGGTCCCCTCGGCGACCGGGCCGGGCACGGATCAGAGGTCGGCCACCAACAGCCGGTAGCCCACGTCGACGGTGTCGAGCGCGAGCAGCCCGGCGTGCCGGGTGCCAGCGGCCGCTCGCCAGGTCGTCGGCGAGCCGCGCCAGGCCGGGGGCGATGACGTCCTCGCCGGTCTGGGCGAGCAGGGAGATCCCGGCGCGCACCCGCGGGTCGAGGTAGGCGTGGGGGCGGCGCCAGTACGCGGCGGCGAATCCGTCCGTGCAGTCGTGGGGGACGGGGACCGTCTCCTGCCGTGCTCCGCCGAGCAGGGCGGCCAGCCGGCCGACGGGGACGGCGCGGGTGTCGTCGAACGCGGCCGCCTCGGGGAGGTACTCCCGTACCAGCCAGAACCGTTCGCGGAAGACGTCCTGGTCCCAGGTCAGGACGACGACACGGCGGCGGGCCACCCGGCGCAGTTCCCTGATCCCGGCCGCCGGGTCGGACCAGTGGTGGACGGTCAGCACCGCCATCACGGCGTCGACGGCGTCGTCCCGCAGCGGCAGGCGTTCCGCGACGGCCTGCACACCGGGTGCGGCTCCCGGCGGTCGCTGGTCCAGCATGACCCGGCTGGGTTCGACCGCGAGGACCGTCTCCGGTGGTTCGTAGGAGCCGGTGCCCGCTCCGACGTCGAGGACGTCCGCGATGTCGTCGCCGAGCGCGGCGTGGATCCGCGCGGCGATCCGCGGGTCGGGCCGCCGTGTCCGGGCGTAGGTCGCGCCGAGTGTGTCATAGGTCGCCATACGGGTCAGCCTGCCCGGCGTCGTGCCCTTGCCGTCGCACCCTTTCCGCCACCTCGCCCTTCTCGGTCTCCCACCAGGGCCGCACGAGTTCGGGAGCCCGGCCCCGCTCGAATTCCGCTGCGGCAGGGGTGAGTTCGCCGTCGAGCCGGCGGTCCAGTGCCGCCGTCTGCGCGCGCTCGGCGCGGACCCACTGGGCGAGGATCGCCAACAGGAAGGGCAGGGCGGCCAGTTCGGCGATGCCGAGCATGGCGCCGCCGCCGATCTGCTGGTCGTGGTGGGCGTCGGGGGACCAGGACGGCGCGTGGTGCAGGTACCAGGCGCCCGCGATCAGGGTGCCGTGCGTCATGACGACCAGCCCGGGGAGGGCGTCGACGATGCCGTCCAGGAAGACCAGGGCCGCCCGGACGGGGTGGGTGCACCAGGCGGGCAGAGCCTGTTCGCGGGTGAGCACCGGCAGGACGAACAGGCAGCCGGCCGCCAGCAGATGGAGATACATCAGCTCGTGCAGCCAGCCGACGCGCAGCGCGGTGGCGAAGTACGGCGTGAAGTAGACGGTCAGTTCCGTGGCCAGCACCAGGACCGTGCTGACGAGGGGGAACGTCAGCGTTCTGACCAGTCGGCCGGTCAGGACCCGCCGGGCCCGGCCCGCACCGCCCTCCGGCAGCGCCTCGACCGCGAGCCGCAACGGGTCGCCGAGGGCGAGACCCAGTGGCGCGAGCAGATCGAGGGTGACGTTCTGCACGGCCGCGGGCCAGAACAGTTCATGGTCGTAGACGGCCAGCCCGGACATCGTGGCCACGACGATCGCGCCGAGCCCGAGCCCGACGAACGCGGCGAGGCGCGTGAGCGGCCAGGAGCCGCCCCGGCCGCGGACTCGTGCGGCACCCCAGCCGTAGAGCCCGCCCAGGGCTACGACGAGCAGCAGCGCGGGAACGTCCAGCCGCCAGGAGCCGAGCAGCCGCCCGGCGGTCAGCTCCGGCAGGTACACAGCCGACAGTTCGCTCACGGGCGGACGGTAGCCGTCGAAGTTAAGGAGACGCCGATCACTTGTTCATGAGTGTGAATGAGAATCATGTACAACCGCAACACCGGCCCGATGCTGGTCTCGGACAACGTGAGCGTCGGCAACGAGCAGCGCAACTTCGACTTCGACTCGGGCGGCACGTCGGTGTTCCGGAACAACACCTCGTGCGACAGCGGGTCGAACGACCGGGTCATCGGCGACTCCGACGGCTCGAACCAGTTCTGGTCCGGTTCGAACGGCTCCCGCTGCTCCTCCTACGCCGGGGCCCTGCGCTGGTCCTTCGCCCCGGACGGGCGCCTCGTCGTGACGTTCGGGGGCAGCCGGTAGCCTGGCCGTATGGCATGCACCGGCATTCCGCACTGCTTCCTCTGACACCGCGGTGAGGACGGCGACGTGACCTGGTCACGTCGCCGTCCTCGGCGTGCCCGCCGCCCGCGGGCGCCGACGACTCGCCGTTCACCGCCTGCATCCAGCTCGGCGCAGGGCCTGGACCCTGGTCCCGCTGAGCTGTCGAGGAGCATTCATGCCGACCACTCATCCGGGAACCGGCCGACGCCGCCCCTCCGACCGGCTGCTGACCGTCCTGACCTGCCCCCTGTGCCCGTCGGGCCTGGAGCGTGCCGACGGCACGCTGCGGTGCGCGGGCCGGCACACCTTCGACATCGCCCGCCACGGATACGTCAGTCTGCTGACCGGCCACCGGCGCGCCGCGAGCGCCGACTCCGCCGACATGGTCAGGTGCCGCAGCGCGTTCCTCCGGGCCGGGCACTACGACCCGCTCGCCCGCACCCTCGCGAGGCTCGCCTCGGAACTCTCCCCGCCCGACGCCGTGGTGCTGGACGCCGGGGCGGGCACCGGTCACTACCTCGCGGCTGTCCTCGACGCGCTCCCCGGGGCCATGGGGCTCGGACTGGACAGCTCGGCGCCCGCCCTGCGCGCCACGGCCCGCGCGCACGCCCGCGCCGAGGCCGCCGGCTGGGACGTCTGGCAGCCGTGGCCCGTCCGCTCCGGCTGCGCCCACCTCGTGCTCAACGTCTTCGCGCCCCGCAACGGGCCGGAGTTCCACCGCGTCCTGCGGCCGGACGGCGCCCTGCTCGTCGTGACACCCAGCGACCGGCACCTGCGCGAACTGCGCCGGTCCGTCGGGCTGCTGGCAGTCGATCCCAGGAAGGAGGAGCGCCTGCGCCGGACTTTGGCGGACCGCTTCCGGCACGAGCGCGCCGAGTCGCTGGAGTACGCCATGAGCCTCACGGCCGACGATGTCGCCGGTCTGGTGACCATGAGCCCGGCCGCGCATCACATCGGGCAGGCGGAACTGCGGCGCCAGGTCGGGGAGTTGGCGGCGCCGGTGCGGGTGACGGCTTCGTTCGTCGCGTCGGTGTACCGGCCGCGGGGGCGTTAGGGGGCGGTCCCGGGGCGCCCTGTCAGCGCGGTCTCGTCCATGCGCCGCTGCTGCGCGGTGGTGAGCGTGCGGATCATGAGGGCGGCGGTGCCGGCCGCCGCCACGATCACCGCGTCGGCGGCGAGCAGGGGCAGGACGTCGGTGTAGGCGCGGGCGATGACCTCGTTGGTGGAATCGGTGTAGATGAGTCCCGCCCCGCCGACCAGACCGGCCAGCCACAGGGCCCACCACCAGTTCACGACGGCCGGCAGCCTCCGGTCGGGGAAGACGGACCGGTGGGCGTCCGCGACGACGCCCCGGGGTATCCACAGGTTCACGACGGGCAGGATCCAGCCCAGGTAGAGCCAGAAGGACCCGTACCGCGGTTCCGCGCCCGAGAGGGCACGGGCGTTGTCGCGGACGCGGTCCAGCCAGGACAGGAACGCGAGCGCGCAGAGCACCGTGACGGCGCCGCCCACGGAGCTGACCTGGTGGTAGGAGTCCTCCAGGGCGGTCAGCGGGCGGTGTTGGCCACCTCCCTGGTCCGGCGGGCCCGACGCCGGCTGCCCGGTCATGGCCAGCCGGACGTGCCAGACCGCCCGGACCACCCAGGCCAGCGCGGCCACGGCGAGCGCGGCGACGGCGCGGTGGGCCGCGCCACGGACCGGGCGCAGGGCGGGGCCCGGCGCGGAGGCGGGGGTCTGGTCGGAGGTTTCCTGATCGCTCACCCGGTCATCCTGTCGTACGGCTCACCCGGTCCTGTCCCCCAGTCCCACCGCCCGGCCCCGCTCGTCCCACCGCACCTCCAGGACGTGGTCGACGGCGTCCCGGTCGAGGGGGCCGTACACGTGCGGGAACAGGGTGTCCTCGTCGACCCCGGGCGGCGGGGCGGGGTCCGCCGCCTCCCACTCCACCCGCGAGGTGAGGCGGGCCTCGTCGAGGGCGAGCACCAGCAGGGGCCGGGGCGCGTCCCGGTAGAAGGTGTTGACGACGGCGAGCGTGGTCGGCTCGTCCGGTGAGCAGTGCACGAAGCCCTCCTCTGCGAGGGAGGCGGGTGCGTACGGACCGTCGGGGGCGGCGTTCCAGTCGGTGAGCGGTATGGAGTGGTAGATCATGGCCCCCGTTATAGGCCACCTGGGGCCCGGGGGCCTCTAGAGCCAACGCCGTTCAGTTAGGGCGGGGCTGGGGGTGTCAAGGGCCGCTCGTGAGCATGGCGATGCTGAT
>NZ_DF968326.1:0-54489 GCF_001270025.1 Streptomyces azureus
GGCCCGGGCGGGGGCACGGGATAACCGGGCGCCGGGGGCGGCGGGGGCACGGGCACGGAGCCCTGGTGCGCACCCGGGTGGTGCGGCCCCGGGTGGTGTGCGGCCGGCGACCAGCCGACGGCCGGTCCGTGCCCCGGCTGGTGGGGCGGCGGCAGCGGAGAACCCACTGCGTGCTGCATCCGGTGCCACTCCGTCTCGTACAGGCGATGGGCGCTGAACAGCGGGGCGGAACCCGCTGCTACCGAACGGTACCGCCCCCGGCCGGTGTTGTGTGAACGGCCGGGGGCAGTCCGAAGTGCCCGGCCCCGTAAGGCGTTTCGGGCGGAAGGCGCGCCTGGGTACTTACTGTCCGACTTCGCCGTACGCGGCGAGCAGCACGGCCGGGTCGGGTCCCTCCAGGACGGTGGGCTTGGCCAGACCGTCGAGGACGATGAAGCGCAGCAGGTCGCCGCGGGACTTCTTGTCGACCTTCATGGTCTCCAGCAGCTTGGGCCACTGGTCGTGCCGGTAGTACAGCGGCAGCCCGACGGCTTCGAGGACGGTGCGGTGGCGATCGGCCGTGGCGTCGTCCAAGCGGCCTGCCAGGCGGCCGAGTTCGGCGGCGAAGTGCATGCCCACCGAGACCGCCGCGCCGTGCCGCCACTTGTAGCGCTCGTTCTTCTCGATGGCGTGGCCGAGCGTGTGGCCGTAGTTGAGGATCTCGCGCAGGCCCGACTCCTTCAGGTCGGACGACACCACGTCGGCCTTGACCCGGATGGAGCGCTCGATGAGCTCGGCGGTGTGCGGGCCGGCCGGGGTGCGGGCCGCCTCGGGGTCGGACTCGATGAGGTCGAGGATCACCGGGTCGGCGATGAAGCCGGCCTTGATGACCTCCGCGAGCCCGGAGACGTAGTCGTTGGCCGGGAGGGAGTCCAGCGCGGCCAGGTCGCAGAGCACACCCGCGGGCGGGTGGAAGGCACCGACCAGGTTCTTGCCCTCGGCGGTGTTGATGCCGGTCTTGCCGCCGACGGCCGCGTCGACCATGGCGAGCACGGTGGTCGGGATCGCGATCCAGCGCACCCCGCGCAGCCAGGTGGCGGCCACGAACCCGGCCAGGTCCGTGGTCGCGCCGCCGCCGACACCGACGATGACGTCCGTCCGGGTGAACCCGGACTGGCCCAGCGCCTTCCAGCAGTAGGCGGCGACCTCGGCGGTCTTGGCCTCCTCGGCGTTGGGCACCTGGATGGCGACCGTCTCGTAGCCCTGCCCGGCCAGGTCGGCGCGCAGGGCGTCACCGGTCTCGGCCAGTGCCTCGGGGTGGACGATCGCGACCCGCTTGGCCTTGTCGCCGATCAACCCGGGCAGTTCGCCGAGGAGTTGCCGGCCCACGAGGACCTCGTAGGGGTCGGTACCGGCCGTGCCGCCGACCTGGATCCGGGTCACTGCCTCACTCATGCTTCCTTCAACTCCAGTGCGTCCAGGGCGGCTCGGGTGACCTCTTCGGGGGTGCGGCCGTCGGTGGCGACCACGACCGTGGCGACCTCCTCGTAGACGTGCCGACGGGCGTCCATCAGCTCGCGCCACTGCTTGCGCGGATTGATGGCGAGCAGCGGCCGGGCCGCGTTGAGGCCGGTGCGCTTGACCGCCTCTTCGACGTCCATCGACAGGTACACCACGCGCTGCCCGGCGAGCAGCGCGCGCGTGTCCGGGTCGAGGACGGCGCCGCCGCCCAGTGCCAGCACACCGTCGTGCCCGGCCAGTGCCTCGCGCACTGCCTGCTTCTCGATCGCGCGGAAGGCGGGCTCGCCCTCCTCGACGAAGATCTCGGCGATCGTCCGGCCCTGCGCGGCGACGATGTCGTCGTCGGTGTCCCGGTAGCCGGTCCCGAGCCGCTCGGCCAGCAGCTGCCCGACGGTGGACTTGCCGACTCCCATCGGGCCGACCAGCACGATCAGCGGGTTCATCGGATGGCCAGGTTGTCGAGGTAGGACCGGACGTTGCGGCGGGTCTCGGCCACGTTGTCGCCGCCGAACTTCTCCGCGACCGCGTCCGCGAGGACGAGGGCGACCATCGCCTCGGCGACGATGCCGGCGGCCGGCACCGCGCACACGTCGGAACGCTGGTGGTGGGCGGCGGTGGCCTCGCCGGTGACGACGTCCACCGTCTTCAGCGCCCGCGGCACGGTCGCGATCGGCTTCATCGCGGCCCGCACGCGCAGCAGCTCACCCGTGGACAGCCCGCCCTCGGTGCCGCCGGAGCGGCCGGACGTCCGCCGGATGCCCTCGGGGGTCGTGACGATCTCGTCGTGCGCCTTGGAGCCGGGGACGCGTGCCAGGTCGAAGCCGTCGCCGACCTCGACTCCCTTGATCGCCTGGATGCCCATCAGGGCGGCGGCCAGGCGGGCGTCCAGGCGGCGGTCCCAGTGCACGTGCGAACCGAGGCCGACCGGGACCTCGTACGCCAGCACCTCGACCACGCCGCCGAGGGTGTCGCCGTCCTTGTGGGCCTGGTCGATCTCGGCGACCATCGCCTTCGACGCGTCGGCGTCCAGGCAGCGCACCGGGTCCGCGTCCAGCTTCTCCACGTCCGCGGGCGTCGGGTACACGCCGTACGGCGCCTTCGCGGCCGCGAGCTCCACCACGTGGGAGACGATCTCGATGCCGGTCGTCTCCTTCAGGTACGACCTGGCCACCGCGCCGAGGGCCACCCGGGCCGCGGTCTCCCGAGCGGAGGCCCGCTCCAGAATCGGCCGGGCCTCGTCGAAGCCGTACTTCTGCATACCGGCGAGGTCGGCGTGGCCGGGCCGCGGGCGGGTCAGCGGGGCGTTGCGGGCGAGCCCGGCGAGGATCTCCGGGTCGACCGGGTCGGCCGCCATGACCTGCTCCCACTTCGGCCACTCGGTGTTGCCCACCATGATCGCGACCGGTGAGCCGAGGCTGAGGCCGTGCCGGACGCCGCCGAGGAAGGTGATCTCGTCCCGCTCGAACTTCATCCGGGCACCGCGCCCATAACCCAGGCGCCGCCTCGCGAGATGGTCCGCCACCATGTCCGTGGTGATCGGCACGCCGGCGGGAAGACCCTCCAGCGTCGCCACGAGTGCGGGACCGTGGGACTCCCCCGCGGTCAGCCAGCGCAACCTGCTCAACGGTGCTCCTCAGTGCTCGCGCTCTGGTACTGCCCTGCGTACGCGCCTCGTCGCGTACGGCGACGGCACGACCGGGTGCGCGACTCCGGTCCGCCACTTCCGATCCTCCCACGTCGAGGACGCCGGGCCGGAATCGGTCCGCGTGACGGACAGGGTGGACGACGGGCGGGGCGGACATGCGCGTGCGGCACCCTCATGGAGTGTCGAGGGTGCCGCAGGCGTCCCCGCCGGCGAGATCAGCCGCAGTGGCCGAAACCGCTCGTGTAGCTGTCCCAGAAAATTCCGTTGTCAACGTACTCGATGCCGCCGGTGTACTTCACGCACTTATTGGCGGCCTTGACATAGACAGGCCCGGCGTAATAGCTGTATTCTTTCTTGTCGCGCTGCCAGCTTCCGCCCTGGACGAGAATGCCGGCCTCGGTCAGCGCACCGAATCCGACATAACCGTTGATGTGCATCGTCACGACGCAGTTGTAGCCGCTCGACGCGTTGTAGAGCAGGGAAACCCGGCCGGCGGGCTTGTTGGTGCTCTTGTCGAATCCGACCGTGTGGGATTCGAGGACCTTGTACCCCGAACCGCAGGCCGCTTCAGGCGTCGAGGCCGCGGCCGCGGCGGGCGTCGCGCCGACCAGGCCCACGGCTCCCGCCAGCCCCACGGCCAGCCCGACCGAACAAAGACGTCTCCGCATTTCCATTCCCCTCCCGGACAGCAACACTCGTCGCCACAAAGTAACGACAAAAGAGGAGATATCAAACTCGGAAGTTCCAATTCCGTTTCCGCTCAGGGCATTCGGCCACTATTCACCGAGCGGCGAGAGCATGTTCTCCGGCGGCCCGCATCGCCGTGAGCGGAGCCGGTGAAATTCCGGTCATCTGCTCCACCTGGAACACGGCCTGGTGCACGAGCAGATCCAGCCCGCTCACCACCGCTCCTCCGGACGCCGACCACCGCGCCGCCAGCACTGTCGGCCAGGGATCGTAGAGCACGTCGAAAAGGGTGGCCGGCCGCTCGGGTACGGAGGAAGCCAACGCGTCCGTCGCACCCGCGGGGGTCGTGGAGATCACAAGCGGAGCCCTCAGCGCCTGCTCGGCCTGCGCCCAGTCGGCGATGCGCACCTCCACGTCCAGCCGCTCGCCCCACTGCCGCATCTCGGCGGCGCGAGCCTCGCTGCGCACATGGACGACCACCTCACCCGTGCAGATCCGGGCGAGCGCGGCCAGCGCGGACGAGGCGGTGGCGCCGGCGCCGAGAATCGCGGCGGACTCGACCTGCTCGATGCCGCGTTCGCGCAGCGCGGCGACGATGCCGGGGATGTCGGTGTTGTCACCGGCGCGTCGCCCGTCCTCGGTGAACACGACGGTGTTGACCGCCTCCACCGAGGCCGCCGTCTCGCTGACCTCGTCCAGCAACGGGATGACGGCCCGCTTCAGCGGCATGGTCAGCGACAGGCCGGCCCACTCCGGGCCGAGCTTCTCGATGAAGCCCGGCAGCGTCGCTTCGTCGACCTCGAAGCGGTCGTACGACCAGCCGGTCAGTCCCAGCTCCGCATAGGCCGCGCGGTGCAGCACCGGGGAGAGGGAGTGGGCGATGGGACTGCCGAGCACCGCGGCACGGCGGGCTTCAGTTGCCCCTGGTGGCATTGAACTTGTCCTTGAGCTTCTCGAACTCTGTCCGATTCCTGGCGAACTCGGTCTTGCTGACGCCATCGGTCGCCACGAAGTAGATCCAGCCGTCCTTCGTCGGGTTCAGTGCCGCCCGCAGCGCCACGTCCCCCGGATTGTCGATCGGACCGGGCGGCAGACCCTTGTTGGTGTACGTGTTGTACGGGTCCTTGTTGCTGTTGATCTCGGACTCGCTGATGTGGATGTTGCTCTCGTTCTTCAGGTAGTTGAAGGACGAGTCGAACTGGAGCAGCTGGTTGGTCTCCGTGTTGGTGGGCTTGAGACGGTTGTAGACCACCTCGGCCATCTTGCGGAAGTCGTCGTGCGTCTTGCCCTCGGCCTGGACGAGGCTCGCGACGGTGATCAGCTGCCAGGGGTCCTCGAGTCCGAGGCTCTTGGCCTTCTTCTCCACCCCGATCTTCTCGTACGTCCGCGTGGCCCGCTGGACCATCTGCTTGAGGACGTCCTCGGGCTTCTGCCCCTTGCTGACGCCGTAACTGGAGGGATAGAGGAACCCTTCCAGCGGGTCCTTGACGTTCTCGTGGTTCAGCGCCCAGTCGGGCAGGCCGAGCTTCTTGTAGTCCTCCTCGGCGACAGCGGCGGTGGTGCCCTCCTTGACGCCCAGCCGCTTGTCGATGAGCCGGTAGATGTCGGCGTTGCGCTTACCCTCGGCGATGATCAGGTTGTTGCGGCTCTCCGGGCTGAGCATCAGTTCGACCGCACTGTCGGCCGACATTTGCTTCTGCAGCGTGTACACGCCGTCCTGGATGGTCTTGCCCTCTGGGTTGCTCTGCTGGGCTGCGACGAACGCGTCGACGCTCTTGACGACTCCCGCGCTCTTCAGGACTTGACCGATCTTGTACCCGAGCGCTCCCTCGGGGATCTCGACGGTCACCTCCTGCCCGTTGCCGTCGCCCGCGTAGTCCGGCGCGTCGCCGAAACGCTCCTGGAAGAACTGGTAGCCGAAGTAGCTGACGCCTGCCAGGCCGCCGCCGAGGACCAGGACGACCACCAGGCAGGCCGTGCCGTTGCGGCGCTTTTTGGGTTTGCCGCCGCGTCCCCGCTGGTCGTCGCGCCCGCGACGGCCCCGCGGCTGGTCGCCGTCGTCATCGTCGTCGCCGCCCGCGAAGAAGGCGTGTTCGCCCTGGTCGGGGCCGGGGTCCCAGTCGGTCTCCGGCTCCGGCTCCGGCTCGGCCTGACGCCGGCCGGGCGGCTCCGGTGGCGGGTATGCCTCGGGCGTGCCGTAGTAGTCGGACTGGCCGCCGTCGTAGGCGCCGGTTTGCTGACCGTACGGGTCGGCGGGGTCGCCGGGGTACGAGACCTGCTGGTGCGGGTCGGCGGCCCAGCCGCCGTTGTCGTACTGCTGCTGGTGGTATCCAGGGTCCTGCTGCTGCCCCTGGTGGCCCTGGTTGCCCTGCCCTGGGTACTGCTGATGCCCGTGGGCCTGTGCCGCGTACTGCTGCTGGTCGTACTGGTACTGCTGCTGCGCCTGACCGTATCCGGCCTGCTCACCGGTGCCCCAGTCGCCGTACTGCGGCTGCTGCGGCTGCTGCTCTGGATAGTGCTGTGGCTGGCCGCCGTAGGGGGACTGCTGGCCCTGATGGGCCTGCTCTCCTCCCCATCCGCCGTCCCCGTACAACGGGTCCTCCGGATGCCACGGTTCGGAGCCTTGGCCCCGGCCATACTCAGTCATCGATCCCCTAGAGCCGCGAGGCGGCGGTCACGCGGCTTCCGGCTCGGCTCCCGTCCCGCCTCTTGCTGTGCGGTGGCTGTTCGAATGCCGCCACATCGCGCGGAACGTTACCGTATCGCGATCAGATGACCACTTCGACGCCTTCGCCGGGTGCTTTACCTGACACTCGTTCGGATTCTAGGGCCTGTTGCAGGATGACCACCGCAGCCGCCTGGTCGATGACGGACCTTCCCTTCTTGGACTTCACGCCTGAAGCGCGTAGTCCCTGACTGGCGGTCACCGTCGTCATGCGTTCGTCCACGAGCCTCACCGGAACCGGGGAGATCATGCGCGCCAGTTCCTGGGTGAAGCCCCGCACCTTGACCGCGGCCGGGCCCTCGCCGCCCTTGAGGGAGCGCGGGAGGCCGACCACGACCTCGATGGGCTCGTACTCCTCGACGAGTTGCTTCAACCGTCGCTGAGCTGCGGGGATGTCACGCCCGGGGACCGTCTCCACCGGGGTGGCGAGGATCCCGTCGGGGTCGCACGAGGCGACCCCGATCCGGGCGTCCCCGACGTCGATCGCGAGTCGACGTCCTCTGCGCATCTTCCAGATCCGTTTCTTACTTGGCCGTCTCGGCGACCAGACGCTCCACGGCGTCCACGGCGTCGCCGATCGCGGCCGGGTTCTGGCCGCCGCCCTGGGCGACGTCCGGCTTGCCGCCACCGCCGCCGCCGAGGGTCTTGGCGGCCGCGCGGACCAGGTCGCCGGCCTTCAGGCCCCGCTCTCGGGCGGCCTCGTTGGTGGCGATGACCGTCAGCGGCTTGCCGTTCGCCACCGTGAACAGGGCGACCACGGCGGCCCGTCCACCCTGGATGCGTCCGCGCACGTCGAGCACGAGCTTGCGCAGGTCGTCGGCGGTCGTGCCGTCCGGGACCTGACCGGTCACGACAGCAACGCCCCGGACGTCCTTGGCGGACTCCACGAGACCGGCGGCGGCCTGGAGAACCTTCTCGGCGCGGAACTTCTCGATCTCCTTCTCGGCGTCCTTCAGCTTGCCGAGCATGGCGGAGACCTTCTCCGGGAGCTCCTCCGGGCGGCCCTTGATCAGCTCCTGGAGCTGGGCGACGACCGTGTGCTCACGGGCGAGGAAGTTGTAGGCGTCCACGCCGACCAGGGCCTCGATCCGGCGGACACCCGAGCCGATGGACGACTCGCCGAGCAGCTTCACCAGGCCCAGCTGGGCGGTGTTGTGCACGTGCGTGCCACCGCACAGCTCCTTGGAGAAGTCGCCGATGGTCACCACACGGACGCGCTCGCCGTACTTCTCACCGAACTCGGCGATGGCGCCCTGCTTCTTGGCCTCGTCGATGCCCATGACGTCGGCGCGGACGTCCAGGTCGCGGGCGAGCACCTCGTTGATCTTCTGCTCGACGTCGGTCATCACGGCCGTCGGGACGGCGGACGGGGAGCCGAAGTCGAAGCGGAAGCGGCCGGGCTGGTTCTCGGAACCGGCCTGGGCGGCCGTCGGGCCGAGGGCGTCGCGCAGGGCCTGGTGCGTCAGGTGCGTGGCCGAGTGGGCACGGGCGATGGCCTTGCGGCGGCGGTCGTCGATGGCGGAGTGGGCCTTGGCGCCGACGGTGACCTCGCCGACCTGGACGACGCCCTTGTGCACGTAGACACCCGGGACCGGCTTCTGGCAGTCGCGGACCTCGATGACGGCACCGGAGTCGGTCTTGATCTTGCCGGTGTCGCCGATCTGGCCGCCGCCCTCGGCGTAGAACGGAGTGCGGTCGAGGACGATCTCGACCTCGTCGCCCTCGGTGGCGGCCGGGGAGGAGACGCCGTCGACCAGGATGCCCACGACCGTGGACTCGCCCTCGGTGTCGGTGTAGCCGATGAAGTCGGTGGCACCGGCCCGGTCGGCGATCTCGCGGTAGGCACCGAGGTCGGCGTGGCCGGTCTTCTTCGACTGGGCGTCGGCCTTGGCGCGCTCCCGCTGCTCCTTCATCAGGCGGCGGAAGCCCTCCTCGTCCACGGAGAGGCCTTGCTCGGCGGCCATCTCCAGGGTGAGGTCGATCGGGAAGCCCCAGGTGTCGTGGAGCAGGAAGGCCTTGTCGCCGGGCAGGACCGTGGAGCCGGCGGCCTTGGTGTCGCTGACGGCGGTGTCGAGGATGTTGGTGCCGGCCTTCAGCGTCTTGAGGAAGGCGTTCTCCTCGGCGACGGCGACCTTCTCGATGCGCTCGCGGTCGGTGATGAGCTCGGGGTACTGCTGGCCCATCATGCCGATCACGGTGTCGATCAGGTCCTTGACGACCGGGCCGGTGGCACCGAGGAGGCGCATGTTGCGGATGGCGCGGCGCATGATGCGGCGCAGCACGTAGCCGCGGCCCTCGTTGCCGGGGGTGACGCCGTCGCCGATGAGCATCACGGAGGTGCGCATGTGGTCGGTGACCACGCGCAGGGACACGTCCGAGGCGTGGGCGTCGCCGTAGCGCACGCCGGTCAGCTCGGTGGCCTTGTCGATGACGGCCATCGAGGTGTCGATCTCGTACATGTTCTGCACGCCCTGCAGAATCATGGCGAGACGCTCCAGGCCGAGGCCGGTGTCGATGTTCTTGCTGGGCAGGTCGCCGAGGATCTCGAAGTTGTCCTTGCCGGTGCCCTCGCCCCGCTCGTACTGCATGAAGACGAGGTTCCAGATCTCCACGTACCGCTCGTCGTTGACGGCGGGGCCGCCCTCGGCGCCGAACTCGGGGCCGCGGTCGTAGTTGATCTCGGAGCAGGGGCCGCACGGGCCGGGGACGCCCATGGACCAGTAGTTGTCCTTCATACCGAGGCGCTGGATGCGCTCCTTCGGCACGCCGACGACCTCGTGCCAGATGCGCTCGGCCTCGTCGTCGTCCTTGTAGACGGTGATCCACAGGCGCTCGGGGTCGAGGCCGTAACCGCCCTTGTCCTGGGGGCTGGTGAGCAGCTCCCAGGCGAGCTTGATGGCGCCTTCCTTGAAGTAGTCGCCGAAGGAGAAGTTGCCGCACATCTGGAAGAACGTGCCGTGGCGCGTGGTCTTGCCGACCTCTTCGATGTCGGGCGTGCGCACACACTTCTGCACGCTCGTGGCGCGGCTGAAGGGCGGCTTGACCTCACCCAGGAAGTAGGGCTTGAAGGGCACCATGCCGGCCGGGACGAGGAGCAGAGTCGGGTCGTCCGCGATGAGCGACGCCGAAGGGACGACGGTGTGACCGCGCTCCTCGAAGAAGCTCAACCAGCGGCGGCGAATCTCAGCCGACTCCATCAGTGGTCCTCATTCCGGTTGTACGAATTCTTCTTGTACGTGGACGACGTGCTGTCGATGACGTACGTCTTCGGCTCTTTGCTGTTCTCGATGACGGCGTGCCGCCTGGGGCCGGGGAGTTCGGGGTCGACGGGGGCGTTCAGCCCGAGCGCGTCGCCCAGTTCGGCCTCCCGCTGGGCCATGTTGTCGCGGACGTCGAGCGCGAAGTCGACCGCGCGGTCCTTGAGCCGGTGGCCGGCCTCGATCGCCTTGTTCCCCGCGGTTCTGGCGAGGCTCTCGGGCGTCAGCTGCTTCAGCTTCCGGTTGACCTTGGTGGTGGCCCACACTCCGGCGGCGACGCCGGTGGTGAACCAGAACGTACGGCGGAACATCGCTGGCTCTCAGTCCCTCTTCCCTCGGGCGCTGCGCCGAGAGACCGTGCGGCCCACGATCACGGTACGCCTCGACGCCTTGCCGGGCACGTCCTCCTTGCGGCCGCCGAGGGCCCGGCGCACGCCGTAGCCGAAGGCGGCGACCTTGACCAGGGGGCCGCCGAAGGTCGAGGCGACGGTGGTCGACAGCGCGGAGGCGTTCGACGTGACCTCCTGGACGTCGGAGGCGATCGAGTCGACCCGGTCGATCTGGGTCTGCGCGGAGCGCACCGCCGCGGAGGCGTCGGCCAGCAGCGGGACGGCCTGATCGGTCACTTCCGCCACGAGCTTGGTGGTCGCCCTGAGCGTCTGGGCCAGCCTCGCCAGCGCGACGGCGAGGAAGGAGACCAGGATCGCCCAGAAGACAGCCACCAGGATTCCGGCCACCTCTCCACCGGACACTGTGTGCACCCGCTCCCTGAAAACGTGCCTGAACATCGAAAAAGTCGTGCGACGAGCCTATCGCGCCGGGGCTGCGGCTCCGTACCGGATTACCGCCGGGCGACGGCGGATTTGCGAAAGCCCGCCGCCTCGCCCGCCCGGAGGGGCGGGGAGACGACGGGCTGAAGTACCGCGTGCCTGCCGGGGATCAGCGGGCGTAGTACTCGACGACGAGCTGCTCGTCGCAGATCACCGGGATCTCCTTGCGGTTCGGCTCGCGGTCCAGGCGGAACGCCAGGGCCTTGAGGTTCACCTGGAGGTAGCGCGGGGTCTCACCGTCGGGGGCGAAGCCACCCTCACGGGCGATCGTGAAGAGGGTCTTCTCCTTGGACCGCTCGCGGACCTGCACGACGTCGTCCGGACGGACACGGAAGGAGGGCTTGTCGACCTTCTTGCCGTTGACCGCGATGTGGCCGTGGACGACCATCTGGCGGGCCTGGTAGATCGTGCGGGCGATACCCGAACGCAGGACCAGGGCGTCGAGACGGCGCTCGAGCTCGATGATCAGGGCCTCGCCGGTCTTGCCCTGGACCTTGGAGGCACGCTCGTAGGCGCGGACGAGCTGGCGCTCGGACACGTCGTACTGCGCGCGCAGGCGCTGCTTCTCGAGCAGACGGACCTTGTAGTCCGAGTTCTGCTTGCGGCCACGGCCGTGCTCACCCGGCGGGTAGGGACGGGCCTCGAAGTACTTGACGGCCTTCGGGGTGAGCGCGATGCCGAGGGCACGCGACTTCTTGACCTTGGGGCGGGACTGGTTCGCCACTGTTTCTCGTTTCCTAGTGTCGGCTTGTCAGGGTTGTGGGAGGTCGCATCCGCAGCCGGGGAAACCCTCCTCGTCCCTGCGGACGGGGCGGGCAGCCGCTCCCCTGGTCTGGGCACATACGTGCAGCACGCGAGTGGCCCACCGACCGTGCCCGTCGTGCGACGGGTGGTGGTGGGCTGCCCGCGACACCGTTCGACGGTGCGCGACGCTCCTGGAGCCGGTCCGGGGGCGGTGCCCCTGGCTGGCTCCGGCCGACTGTCCCGTTCTGACTGCACGGGACGCGGCACTCCGAACGAGTTTACAGGGTGCTCAGGACCGCTTTCGACCGAGGTTCTTACGGGTCCACTCGACCGCGTCCGCGTAGCGGGCCTCCGCGCCGTGCCGGGTCGGCTCGTAGTACTCGCGGTCCTTGAGGGCGTCCGGGGCGTACTGCTGGGCGGCGATGCCCTCGGGCAGGTCGTGCGGGTAGACGTAGCCCTGGCCGTGGCCGAGCTTGGTGGCGCCCTTGTAGTGGCTGTCGCGCAGGTGCGCGGGCACGGGGCCGGCCAGTCCCTTGCGTACGTCCTCCAGGGCGGCGCCGATCGCGGTGGTCGCGGCGTTGGACTTGGGGGCCAGGGCGAGGGCGATGGTGGCGTGGCTGAGGGTGAGGGCGGCCTCCGGGAAGCCGATCATGGCGACGGCCTGGGCGGCGGCGACCGCGATCGGCAGGGCGGTCGGGTCGGCGAGGCCGATGTCCTCGCTGGCGGAGATCATCAGGCGCCGGGCGATGAAGCGGGGGTCCTCGCCGGCCTCGATCATCCGGGCCAGGTAGTGCAGGGCGGCGTCGACGTCGGAGCCGCGGATGGACTTGATCAGGGCGCTGGCCACGTCGTAGTGCTGGTCGCCGTCGCGGTCGTACTTCACGGCGGCCCGATCGACCGTCTCCTCCAGGGTGGTCAGGCCGATCTCGCTCTCGCCCTTGTCGAGGGCGGCTCCGGCGGCCGCCTCCAGGGCGGTCAGGGCGCGGCGGGCGTCGCCGCCGGCGATGCGCAGCAGGTGGCTCTCGGTCTCCTCGGGGAGGGTGACGGCGCCCTTGAGGCCGCGCTCGTCGGTCAGGGCTCGCCGGACGAGGTTCGTGATGTCGTCGTCCGTGAGCGGTTCGAGGGTGAGCAGCAGGGAGCGGGACAGCAGGGGCGAGATCACCGAGAAGTACGGGTTCTCCGTCGTCGCCGCGATCAGTGTCACCCAGCGGTTCTCGACGGCCGGGAGCAGGGAGTCCTGCTGGGCCTTGCTGAAGCGGTGGATCTCGTCGAGGAAGAGGACGGTCTCCTTGCCGTATCCGCCGGAGGCGCGGCGGGCGCCGTCGATGACCGAGCGGACCTCCTTGACGCCCGCGGTGATCGCCGACAGTTCGACGAAGCGGGCGTTGGTGGCCTTGGAGACGACGTACGCCAGGGTGGTCTTGCCGGTGCCGGGCGGGCCCCAGAGGATCACCGAGGAGGGGCCTGCCGGGCCGGAGGCCTCGCCGACCAGTCTGCGCAGGGGCGAGCCCGGCTTCAGCAGATGCTGCTGGCCCACGACCTCGTCGAGGGTGCGCGGGCGCATCCGCACCGCCAGGGGGCTGCTGGACGGCTCCTTCTCCTGGCGTTCTTCGGCTGCGGCGGTGAACAGGTCGGGCTCCACGTCAGAAACCCTAAATCACGGCACCGACAATCCCGCCGGGCCCTGGTGCCCCCGGCTCAGCTGATCCAGAAGTCCCACCAGCGGGTCAGGATCAGCATGCCGATGATGCCGATGTGCAGCACCGGCATGACCCAGGTGAACTCGCCGAAGAAGCCCTTGAGCCAGGCCGGGGCGGGCAGGAAGCCCTTGCGGATGTTGAACGACGTCACGTACCAGAACATGAGGATCGTCGCGACCCAGGCCAGGCAGCACCACAGGCACAGTGCGTTGATCCGGTACAGGGACTGGAACATCAGCCAGGCGCAGAAGCCGACGCCGAACAGGCAGCCGGCGTTGAAGGTGAGCCAGTACCAGCGCGGGAAGCGGGCACGGGCGAGGAGGCTCACGCCGACGCCGATGACGATGCCGTAGCAGACGAGGCCGAGCATCGGGTTCGGGAAACCGAAGACGGCGGCCTGCTTGCTCTCCATGACGCTGCCGCAGGAGACGACGGGGTTGAAGCTGCACCCGGGGGTGAACGTCTTGCCCTCGACCTTGGCCTCGAGGATCTTGAACTTGTCGATCGTGATGACCCACGCGGCGAGCAGTCCGGCCGCGCCGGTGATCACCAGCAGCAGGGCGAGGGCCCGGCTGCCGCCCTCGGCGCGGGGCGCGAACTCGGCGCGCTCCGGCTCGGGCTCCGTGGAGACGTCCTTGACTGTCGTCTTGCTCATCACGCCGATTCCGTCACCTGAGACCTGGACAACTGCGGGCAGGGCCATTGTGCCGCACAGGAGGTCTGTCCACCGTTCAGTGGACATAAGGATGTCCGCCCGGTCGTCCCTGAGGGTTGCGTTCGGGCCGACGCTCGTCGCATGACAGCACACGGGTACGACCTCGCCGTTCACGTGCGGGGGCTGCGCAAGCGGTACGGGGACGTGACCGCCGTCGACGGCATCGATCTGGGCATCCGCCAGGGCGAGGTGTTCGGCCTGCTCGGACCCAACGGCGCGGGCAAGAGCACCACGGTGGAGATCCTCCAGGGCAACCGGGACCGGGACGCGGGCGAGGTGTCCGTGCTCGGGGCGGACCCGGCGACCGGCACGCGCGCGTGGCGCGCACGCGTCGGAATCGTCTGGCAGGACGAATCGGCGCCCGCGGAGTTGACGGTCCGGGAGACGGTGCGGCACTTCGCCGGCTACTACCCACGGCCGCGCAACCCGGAGGAGGTCATAGGCCTGGTCGGTCTGGAGGCGAAGGCGGACAGCCGGATCAAGGCGCTGTCGGGGGGCCAGCGCCGGCGCCTGGACGTGGCGCTCGGCGTGATCGGCGGCCCGGACCTGCTGCTTCTGGACGAGCCGACGACCGGGTTCGATCCGGCGGCCCGGCGGCAGTTCTGGTCGCTGATCCGCGCCCTGGCCGACGACGGCACGACCATCCTGCTGACCACGCACTACCTGGAGGAGGCGGAGGCCCTCGCGCACCGGCTGGCCGTCGTCGCGAAGGGCCGGATCGTCGCCGAGGGCGAGCCCGGGGCGTTGCGGGAGCGGTTCGGCACCGAGGTCCTCGTCGAGTGGACGGAGCGGGACGGCACCCCTCGCCGCGAGCGCACGGGGACACCGACCAGGACGATCGCCGGGCTCATGCACCGCTTCGACGGTGAGATCCCGGGGCTGGCGGTGAGCCGGCCCACGCTGGAGGACGTCTACCTCCGGCTGACCGGACAGCGGCAGGAGGACGCGCGATGACCACGACCGCCGTACGGGACCGCGGTGCGGTCGGCGTCGAGGGGCTGCCCGGCGCCTGGAGGCTGGGGCTGCGGCGGGGTGCCCTGGAGATCAGGCAGTTCTTCCGGCAGCGCGACCAGGTGGTGTTCACGTTCGCCTTCCCGGTCGTCTTCCTGTTCCTGTTCGCGTCGATCTTCCGGGACGACGTGGCGGGCGCGGGCATCACCGCCTCGCAGCTCTACGTTCCCGCGATGATGGCCGCCGGCATCATGTCGACGAGTTTCCAGGCGCTCGGCATCTCGATCGCGGTCGAGCGGGAGGAGAAGGTGCTGCGCCGGCTGCGTGGCACGCCGATGCCGCCGACGGCGTACTTCTTCGGCAAGATCTGGCTTGTTCTGTTCACCGGTCTGCTGGAGACCGTGATCCTGCTCCTCGTCGGCACGACCGTGTACGACGTGGCCCTGCCGTCCGACGCGGGTCGCTGGTTCGACCTGGCGTGGATCTTCGTCCTCGGGATCACTGCGTGCGCCCTGCTCGGCATCGCGATCAGCTCGGTGCCGAGGTCCGCGAACAGCGCGAGTTCCGTGGTCGTGCTGCCCTTCCTGGTGCTCCAGTTCATCTCCGGGGTGTACATCGCCATCGGCACCATCCCGGACTGGATGCTGACCATCGGTGCGCTGTTCCCGCTGAAGTGGATGTGCCAGGGGCTGCGCGGGGTGTTCCTGCCGGAGTCGGCGCAGGTGCTGGAACAGGCGGGGAGCTGGGAACTCGGACGCGTGGCCCTGGTGCTCGCCGCGTGGTGCGTCGGAGGATTGGTGCTGTGCCTGCTGACGTTCCGCTGGAAGGACCGGCGCGAGGGATGAGCGGTGCGGCGGATGCCGGCAGCGCCTACACCTGGGAGCGCTCGTTCCGGCTCTGGGACACGTACTTCGCGCTCATCTGGGTGGCCACCCTCGTGTTCGTGCTCGGCGCGGGGCGCCCCGGGTGGGCGACCCGTGTCGTCGCGGCGGCGCTGCTCGCCCTGCTGATCCCGCTGTTCGTGGGGGTGGGTCGGCCGCTCCTGCGGCAGGACCCGTCCGACGAGCGACGGGCGCTCGCCTATCTCACGGCGGCGCTGGCGCTGTTCCTTCCGTCGGCGGTCCTGGTCGGGGAGACGCGGCTGATGACGTTCGCGCTCGTCCCGCAGTGCTTCATGACGCTGCGGATGCGATGGGCGCTGGTGGCGGTGGCCGTCATCAACTTCGCCCCGGTGATCGGCTGGGCGCTGCTGTGGTGGCCGAGCGACCAGGACGTCTTCTTCAACGTGCTGTTCGCCGTGGTCACGTTCGTCTTCTCGGCGGCGGTCGGTGGCTGGGTCATACGGATCATCGAGCAGAGCCAGGAACGGGCAGCGCTGATCACCGAGTTGGACGCCAGCCGCCACGAGGTCGCGCGGCTGTCGACGGCGCACGGGGCGCTGGCCGAGCGGGAGCGGCTGGCCCGGGAGATCCACGACACGCTCGCGCAGGGGTTCACCAGTCTGGTGATGCTGATTCAGGCGGTGGAGGCGGAGCTGGACCACGACCTGCCCGAGGCGCGGCGTCATCTGCGCCTGATGGACGAGACGGCCCGGCAGAACCTGGCCGAGGCCCGGGCCCTGGTCGCCGGGGGCGCGCCCGCCGACCTGGACGGCGCCTCCCTTCCGGACGCGCTGGGCCGGCTCGCCGCGCGCCATGGCGCGGCGCTGGAGGTGACCGGCCCGGTCCGCATGTTGCCCGCCGGACCCGAGGTGGTCGCCCTGCGCGCCTGCCAGGAGGCACTGGCCAACGCCCGTAAGCACGCGGGGAGTTCGGTGGCGGTCGGTGTGTCGCTGGCGTACGCCGACGACATGCTGACCGTGTCCGTACGGGACGACGGGCCCGGCTTCGACCCGGGTGCCGTTCACGGTGGGTACGGTCTGGCGGGGCTGCGGGCCCGGGCCGTCGAAGTGGGCGGAACCGCCGAGGTGCGCAGTGCCCCCGGCGCCGGCACGGTGGTGACCGTCCGGCTGCCGGTCATGAGGAGGGAGACGCCGTGATCCGGATCGTCCTGGCCGACGACCATCCCGTCGTACGGGAAGGGCTGCGGGCGATGCTCAGTGCGGAGTCCGATCTGGAGGTCGTCGCCGACGCGTCCAGCGGGCCGCAGGCGGAGGCGCTGGCGGCTCAGTTGCGGCCCGACATCGTGCTGATGGATCTGCGGATGCCGGGTGGCGGGGGTGTGGACTCCATCGTGCGGATGACGCGGGCCGGGCTGCCGTGCCGGGTGGTCGTGCTGACGACGTACGAGACGGACCGGGACATCCTGCGGGCGGTGGAGGCCGGGGCGGCAGGTTATCTGCTGAAGGACCTGCCGCGTGCGGAACTCGCGGAGGCCGTGCGGGCGGCGGCGCGCGGCGAGACGGTCCTGGCCCCGTCCGTCGCGGCCCGGCTGGTGGACCAGCTGCGCACGAATCCGGAGCGGCCTCGGCTGTCGGAACGCGAGACGGCGGTGTTGCGGCTGGTCGCCGAGGGCTGCACGAATGCCGAGATCGGGCGTCGTCTGTTCATCGGGGAGTCGACGGTGAAGACGTATCTGCTGCGGATCTTCGGCAAGTTGGGGGTGGACGACCGGACGGCGGCGGTGACGAGCGCGCTGCGGTACGGGCTGCTGGAGGAGTGACGAAGGCGCCGGGAGTCCCCGGCGCCCTCGAAGCCACGTCAGCCCAGTCGCGCTTCCAGTTCCGCCACGATCTCGTTCACGCCCACCGCCGTCTGCTCGCCCGACTCCATGTCCTTGAGCTGGACGACGCCCTCGGCGAGGTCGCGTTCGCCGGCGACGATCGTGTAGCGGGCGCCGCTGCGGTTGGCGTTCTTCATCGCGCCCTTGAGGCCCTTGCCGCCGTAGGAGAAGTCGGTCGCGATGCCGTTCTTGCGCAGCTCCGTGACCTTGGTGAACAGGACCCGGCGGGCCTCCTCGCCGAGCGGGACGGCGAACACGCTGGTGGTGGCGGGGAGTTCGAGCTCGACGCCCTCGGCCTCCAGCGCGAGGACCGTGCGGTCGACGCCGAGGGCCCAGCCGACGGACGGCAGCGCGGGGCCGCCGATCATCTCGGACAGGCCGTCGTAGCGTCCGCCGCCGCCGACGGCGGACTGCGAGCCCAGGCCGTCGTGGACGAACTCGAACGTCGTGCGGGTGTAGTAGTCCAGGCCGCGCACCAGCTTCGGGTCGTCCTCGAAGGCGACGCCCGCCGCCGTGATCAGCTCGCGCACCTCCTCGTGGTACGCCTTGCAGGCGTCGCAGAGGTAGTCGCGCAGCAGCGGGGCGTCCCCCAGCTGCTTCTGGACCGACTCACGCTTGTCGTCCAGGACGCGCAGCGGGTTGATGTCCGCCCGGCGCAGGGTGTCCTCGTCCAGGTCCAGGCCGCGCAGGAAGTCCTGGAGCGCCGTCCGGTACACCGGGCGGCACTCCTTGTCGCCCAGGCTGTTGAGCAGGATCCGGAAGTCGCTGAGGCCCAGCGAGCGGTACGCCTGGTCGGCCAGGATGATCAGCTCGGCGTCCAGCGCCGGGTCCTCGGCCCCGATCGCCTCGGCACCGACCTGGGAGAAGTGGCGGTAGCGGCCCTTCTGGGGGCGCTCGTAGCGGTAGTACGAGCCGGAGTACCAGAGCTTGACCGGGAGGTTGCCGGCCTTGTGCAGGTTGGCCTCCAGCGCGGCGCGCAGGACGGAGGCCGTGCCCTCGGGGCGCAGGGCGAGCCTGTCGCCGCCCTTCGTTTCGAAGGCGTACATCTCCTTCGTCACGATGTCCGTGGACTCGCCGACGCCGCGTGCGAAGAGTTCGATGTTCTCGAAGCCCGGCGTCTCGATGTAGCCGTAGCCGGAGTTGCGCAGCGGCGCGGCGATCGCCTCGCGGACCGCGAGGTACTTCGCGGAGTCCGGCGGGATCAGGTCGTACGTGCCCTTGGGGGCCTTGAAGGTACTCACGGAAGGTCTCGTCACATTCCTCGTCGGGGAGCCGGGGATGCTCCCTGGCCGGCCGCCACCTGCCGCAGATACGGGTTGGTGGCGCGCTCCTGGCCGATGGTGGTCTGGGGGCCGTGGCCGGACAGCACCACGGTCGAGTCGTCGAGCGGCAGGCACACGCGGGCCAGCGAGTCGAGCATCTCGGCCATGTCACCGCCGGGCAGATCGGTGCGTCCGATGGAGCCGGCGAACAGCAGGTCGCCCGAGAACAGGATCGGCGGGATGTCCGCCGCCTCGGGCATGCCGAAGGTCACCGACCCCTTGGTATGGCCGGGCGCGTGCGCGACGGACAGCTCCAGGCCGGCCAGCTCCAGCTTCGCACCGTCGGTCAGCTCCTTGACGTCGTCGGGCTCCCCCACGGTCAGCTCGCCCAGGAGCGGCATCCCGATGGAGCGGCCGAGCGCCTTCTCCGGGTCGCTCATCATGTACCGGTCGTCGGGGTGGATCCAGGCCGGCACGTCGTGCGCGCCGCACACCGGGACGACCGAGGCGACATGGTCGATGTGGCCGTGCGTGAGGACGACCGCGACGGGCTTGAGGCGATGCTTCCTGATCGCTTCCTCGACGCCGTCGGCGGCCTGATGGCCGGGGTCGATGATCACGCACTCCTCACCGGCGGCGGGGGCGACGAGGTAGCAGTTCGTCCCCCAGGCCCCGGCGGGGAACCCGGCAATGAGCACGATCGTCCTTCGTTGTGTCGATACGGGCGGCTGCGGCTGCTGTCAGAGCCTACCGGCGCTGCCGATTCCTCAGCGAACCCATATACGGTACGGGGCACACGCAGGCGGTCGGCGCACAGGCCCCACGCGTACCGGTCGACGTATCAGACGCATGAGGAGAGAACCCGGTGGTCAGCCAGGAACAGCGGCGGCGTCAGCTCGCCCGTGAGAAGTACTTGCGGCAGCAGCAGCGACGCACTGACGCTCGGCGCAAGGCCCGTATCCGCAACTCCGTGATCGCCTCGGTCCTCGGCGTGGTCGTGGTGCTCTCCGTGACGGTCTTCCTGACCAAGCCGTTCGAGGACGACGGCAAGACGGAGAAGGCGAACGCGGAGGTCACCCCGAGCGCCTCGCCCAGCAAGGCGCCGGACCCGTGTGAGAAGCCCGCCGCGGGCAAGGTCAAGTCGGAGACCTGGAAGAAGGAACCGGCGATGACGATCGACGAGTCGGCGAAGTACACGATGAAGCTGGACACGACCTGCGGCGAGATAGACATCGCGCTGAAGGCGTCGGCGGCGCCGCACACCGTCAACTCGTTCAACTTCCTCGCCGGCAAGGGCTACTTCGACCACAGCAAGTGCCACCGGCTCACCAGCCAGAACATCTACGTCCTCCAGTGCGGCGACCCGCAGGGCACCGGCATGGGCGGCCCCGGCTACACGATCCCGGACGAGAATCTGAAGGACAAGAGCCTCAAGGGCGGGGTGTACCCGGCGGGCACGGTCGCGATGGCGAACCAGTACAGCGCCCAGACGAAGCAGGGCCGCAACACCGGCGGCAGCCAGTTCTTCCTCGTCTACCAGGACAGTCAGCTGCCGCCCGACTACACACCGTTCGGAACGGTGTCCGAGGCGGGCATGAAGGTCCTCAAGAAAATCGCCGACGCCGGAGCGGAGGCCCCCGACCCTCAGACGGGCAACACGGCGCCCAACGCGACGGTCGTGATCAACAAGGCCACGGTCACCAAATCCTGACCCTCAACTGCGTAATTTCGGTCGCGCGGGATGCGGACAGGCCCCCCGCCGGTCGCCTATGTTGGCCGTGACGAAACTGTGGACGATGCCCGGGGGTGCTGCGGCCCCTCGCTGGCATCATGTGGAGGAGGCGCTGTGAGCAGCGACCCGTGGGGCCGCGTCGACGAGACGGGGACCGTGTACGTGCGTACGGCCGACGGCGAGCAGGTCGTCGGATCCTGGCAGGCCGGCTCCCCTGACGAGGCGCTGGCCTACTTCGAGCGCAAGTACGAGGGCCTGGTTGTCGAGATCGGCCTCCTCGAGAAGCGAGTGAAGACCACCGACCTGTCGGCGAAGGACGCCCAGGCTGCCATCGACCACATCCGGGAACAGGTCGACGCGCACCACGCGGTGGGCGACCTGGACGCCCTGCGCGTCCGGCTGGACAAGCTGACCGAGCTGGTGGAGGCGCGCCGCGAGGAGCGCAAGGCACAGCGGGCGAAGCAGTCCGACGAGGCGCGCAAGGCCAAGGAGGCGCTGGTCGCCGAGGCGGAGGAACTGTCGCAGTCCGACCAGTGGCGGGCGGCCGGTGAGCGGCTGCGGGCCCTGGTGGACACCTGGAAGGGGCTGCCGCGTCTGGACCGCAAGTCCGACGACGAGCTGTGGCACCGGTTCTCGCACGCGCGGTCGGCGTTCTCCAAGCGGCGCAAGCAGCACTTCGCGCAGCTGGACGCGCAGCGCGAGGAGGCGCGGCGGATCAAGGAGCGGCTGGTCGCCGAGGCCGAGGCGCTGTCGAACTCGACGGACTGGGGTGCGACGGCCGCGCGCTACCGCGAGCTGATGGCCGAGTGGAAAGCCGCCGGCCGCGCCCAGCGTGAGCACGAGGACGACCTGTGGAACCGCTTCCGCGGTGCCCAGGACGTCTTCTTCGCCGCGCGCAGCTCGGTCTTCGCCGAGCGGGACGCCGAGCAGGCGGAGAACCTGAAGCTCAAGGAGGAGCTGGCCGAGGAGGCCGAGAAGCTCCTGCCGATCACGGATCTGAAGGCGTCCCGGGCCGCGTTCCGGACGATCAACGAGCGCTGGGAGGCCATCGGTCATGTGCCACGCGACGCCCGGCCCAAGGTCGAGGGCCGTATGCACGCGGTCGAGCGGGCCCTCCAGGAGGCGGAGGAGGCCGAGTGGCGCCGGTCGAACCCGGAGGCACGCGCGCGTGCCGAGGGTCTGACCGGTCAGCTCCAGGCCGCCGTGGACAAGCTGAGGGGCCAGATCGAGCAGGCCCGGACGCAGGGCAACAACGCCAAGGCCGACAAGCTCGAGCGTGAGCTCGAGGGCCGCCAGGCGCTGCTGGACCAGGCGCTGAAGGGCCTCCAGGAGTTCGGGGGCTGATCAGCCGGACGAAAGGGGGCCCCGTACGCACTGTACGGGGCCCCCTTTCGCGTAGTCGCTACGACTGTGACGACCTGTCAAGACTTGTCACGACCTGTTGCGCGCCGACGTCACCCGGTACACGTCGTAGACGCCCTCCACGCCCCGGACCGCCTTGAGAACGTGGCCGAGATGCTTCGGGTCGCCCATCTCGAAGGTGAAGCGGGAGGTGGCGACGCGGTCGCGGGAGGTCTGGACGGCCGCGGAGAGGATGTTGACGTGCTGGTCGGACAGCACCCGGGTGACGTCCGAGAGGAGCCGGGAGCGGTCCAGGGCCTCGACCTGGATGGCGACTAGGAAGACCGAGGACTGGGTGGGCGCCCACTCGACTTCGAGGATGCGCTCGGGCTCGCGGGACAGTGAATCGACGTTCACGCAGTCGTTGCGGTGCACCGATACGCCACTGCCGCGCGTGACGAAGCCGATGATGGGGTCGCCGGGGACGGGCGTACAGCAGCGGGCCAGTTTGACCCACACGTCCTCGACGCCCTTCACGACGACGCCAGGGTCGGCGCTGGAACGGCGTTTGCGACTGCGTCCGCGGGCCGGCGGGACCGACTCGTCGATCTCCTCGGTGGCGGCCTCCTCGCCGCCGAGGGCCTGGACGAGTTTCTGCACGATGTTCTGCGCGGAGACATGGCCCTCGCCGATCGCCGCGTACAGCGCGGAGATGTCCGCGTAGCGCATCTCGTGCGCCAGGGTCACCAGGGAGTCGCCGGTCAGGATGCGCTGGATCGGCAGGTTCTGCTTGCGCATCGCGCGGACGATGGCGTCCTTGCCCTGCTCGATCGCCTCGTCGCGGCGTTCCTTGGAGAACCAGGCGCGGATCTTGTTGCGGGCGCGCGGCGACTTGACGAAGCCGAGCCAGTCGCGGGAGGGGCCGGCTCCGGGGGCCTTGGAGGTGAAGACCTCGACCAGGTCGCCGTTGTCGAGGGTGGATTCCAGCGGGACCAGCCGGCCGTTGACCCGGGCGCCTATGGTGCGGTGGCCGACCTCGGTGTGGACGGCGTAGGCGAAGTCCACCGGGGTGGCTCCGGCGGGGAGCGCTATGACGTCACCCTTGGGGGTGAAGACGAAGACCTCGTTGCGGGACAGGTCGAAGCGCAGCGACTCCAGGAACTCGCCGGGGTCCTCGGTCTCCTTCTGCCAGTCGAGGAGCTGCCGCAGCCACGCCATGTCGTTGATGGCGTCCTTGTCCTTGCCGGACGACTTGGGCGCGTCGGTGCGCACCTTGGAGGCGCCGGCGACGGCCTCCTGCTTGTACTTCCAGTGCGCGGCGATGCCGTACTCGGCGCGGCGGTGCATGTCGAACGTGCGGATCTGGAGCTCGACCGGCTTGCCGCCGGGGCCGATGACCGTCGTGTGCAGCGACTGGTACATGTTGAACTTGGGCATCGCGATGTAGTCCTTGAACCGGCCGGGGACCGGGTTCCATCGCGCGTGCACCGTGCCGAGGGCCGCGTAGCAGTCGCGGACGGTGTCCACGAGGACGCGGATGCCCACCAGGTCGTAGATCTCCGCGAAGTCCCGGCCGCGGACGATCATCTTCTGGTAGACGCTGTAGTAGTGCTTGGGGCGGCCGGTGACGGTCGCCTTGATGCGGGCCGCGCGCAGGTCCTGCTGGACCTCGTCGGTGACGATGGCGAGGTACTCGTCACGCTTCGGGGCACGCTCGGCCACCAGCCGTACGATCTCGTCGTACATCTTGGGGTAGAGGATCGCGAAGGCGAGGTCCTCCAGTTCCCACTTGATGGTGTTCATGCCCAGGCGGTGGGCGAGCGGCGCGTAGATCTCCAGGGTCTCGCGCGCCTTCTTCTCCTGCTTCTCGCGCTTGAGGTAGCGCATGGTGCGCATGTTGTGCAGGCGGTCGGCGAGCTTGATGACCAGGACACGCGGGTCCTTGGCCATGGCGACGACCATCTTGCGCACGGTCTCGGCCTGCGCGGCCTCGCCGAACTTGACCTTGTCCAGCTTGGTGACACCGTCGACGAGCAGCGCTACCACGTCGCCGAAGTCACGGCGCAGGTCCTCCAGGCCGTACTCGGTGTCCTCCACCGTGTCGTGCAGCAGACCGGCCATCAGGGTGGCCGGATCCATGCCCAGCTCGGCGAGGATGGTCGTCACGGCGAGGGGGTGCGTGATGTACGGGTCGCCGCTCTTGCGCTTCTGGCCGCGGTGCCAGCGCTCGGCGACCTGGTAGGCGCGCTCGATCTGGCGGAGCGTCGACGTCTCGATCTTCGGGTCGTTGCTGCGCACTATCCGCAGCAACGGCTCCAGCACCGGGTTGTACGGGTTCGCCCGCTGGACGCCGAGGCGGGCCAGACGGGCGCGGACGCGGTTGGAGGAGCCGGTGCGGGCGGGCTGGTTGCCGGACTGGCGCACCGCGGGCGGGACGGGCTTGGGACGCGACTGCTCGGCGGGCTTGTCGACGGGCGCGGACTGGGCGCGCTCGACCGGCCCGCGGGGGTCGTTCTTCGCGTGGGGCGCGTTCGGCGCGGGCTTCGCCGCGGCTGCCGAGGCGGACTCGGGCTTGGCGGCGGTCAGGTGCTGGGCCTCGTCTGGCAAGAGGGCTCCTCGTGCGCGATCCGGGTCCCCCGGTCAGGCTCCGGAGACCCCATGGTAGCCATCCTGGACCCCAGGATCGCCTTCAGGCCAATGTGAGGACCGTCTACCCGAGAAACGCGAGAGGCGGGCGCCGGATTCCTCCGGGCCCGCCTCCGCGGTGTCGTGCCGGTGTTCACCGGGCCGCTGCGAGCTTTCTAGACCGTGAGCAGCGCTTCCAGCGGGGCACCGTTCAGAGCCGGTTCCAGGCGGGCGCGGCCGCTCAGGAAGCCGAGCTCCATGAGGACGGCGAGACCCGCGACCTCGGCGCCGGCCCGGCGGATGAGCTGGACCGATGCCTCGGCGGTGCCGCCGGTGGCGAGGACGTCGTCGATGACCAGGACGCGGTCGTCGGCGGACAGGTCCTCGGCGTGCACCTCGATCTCCGCCGAGCCGTACTCCAGGTCGTAGGCCTGGGCGAGGGTGGCTCCGGGGAGCTTGCCCGCCTTGCGCACGGGGATGAAGCCGAGGCCGGCGCGCACGGCGACCGGGGCGCCGAGGATGAAGCCCCGGGCCTCCAGGCCGACGATCTTGGTGGCACCGGTGCGCTCGGCGATCTCGGCGAGGGCGTCGGTGAGCGCGGTGAACGCCGCCGGGTCCGCCAGGAGCGGGGTGATGTCCTTGAACATCACGCCCGGCTCCGGGTAGTCCGCCACATCCCTGATGCGGCTGAGCAGCAGCTCCCTGATGTCGGTCATCGGCGCTTCCCCGAGGGACGGCCACGGCCCCGGGTGCGGGACGCGGGCTGGTTGCGCGGGCCGACGACCGCGGGTGCGGCGTCCCCGGGCTCACCGTCGTAGGACTCGTCCTCGCCGTGGACCTCGGTGTCGCCCTTGGCGGCGGACTGGGCCCGCTTGGCCACGACGCGCTTCCTCAGGGCCTTCAGCTGCGGCTCGCGCTCCTTGAGGTCGGCGACGAGCGGCGTGGCGATGAAGATCGAGGAGTACGCACCGGCGGCCAGGCCGACGAACAGCGACAGCGAGATGTCGTTCAGCATGCCGGCACCGAGGACACCGCCGCCGATGAACAGCAGGCCCGCCACCGGCAGCAGCGCGACCACCGTGGTGTTGACGGAGCGGACCAGGGTGCTGTTGATCGAGCGGTTGGCGATGTCGCTGTAGGTCCAGCGGGTCTGTTTGGTGATGTCCTTGGTCTGTTCCTTGAGGCTGTCGAAGACCACGACCGTGTCGTAGAGCGAGTAGCCGAGGATGGTCAGCAGACCGATCACCGTGCCCGGTGTGACCTCGAAGCCGACGAGGGCGTAGATGCCGACCGTGATGGTGATGTCGTGGATCAGTGCGACGAACGCGGCGAGCGCCATGCGCCACTCGAAGGCGATCGCCAGGTAGATCACCACGAGGACCAGGAAGATGCCGAGGCCCTGCCAGGCCTTGTTCGCGATCTGCTCGCCCCAGCTGGGGCCGACCAGTTCGGCGTTGATCTGCTCCGAGTCGACCTTGAGGTCGTCGGCGAGCGTGTTCTTGATCTTGTTCGCCGCGTCGGTGTCGATGCCGGCGACCTGGATGCGCAGGCTGCCGTCACCCAGCTTCTGGACGATCGCGTCGTGGCCGGAGGCCTCTTCCGCGTACTCCTCCGCCTGGGACACCGAAGCGCTGGTGTTCTTCGGGGTGTTGAAGACGGCGCCGCCCTCGAACTCGATGCCCATGTTCAGGCCGCGGACCGCCAGGCCGACGATGGCCGTGATGGTGATCAGGATGGACAGGCCGTACCAGATCTTGCGGTTCTTGACGAAGTCGTAGCCGACCTCGCCACGGTGCAGCCGGGCGCCGAGGTTGCCGAGTTTCGACATCTCAGGCCTCCTTGGGGTCGACGGGGACGGCGGGACGTCGGGTGCGGCGCAGCGGTGGCTGCGCCCCCAGGCTCTTCGGGTCGAGGCCGGACCACTTGTGGCCGTTCGCGAAGAACGGGCGGCGGGCCATCAGCGTCAGCAGCGGCTTGGTGAAGAGGAACACGACGACCACGTCGAGCAGGGTGGTCAGGCCGAGCGTGAAGGCGAAGCCCTGGACCTTGCCGACGGTGACGATGAAGAGCACCGCGGCGGCGAGGAACGACACGAAGTCGGAGACCAGGATGGTGCGCCGGGCACGCGGCCAGGCCCGCTCGACGGCGGGGCGCAGCGAGCGGCCCTCCCGGATCTCGTCGCGGACGCGTTCGAAGTACACGATGAACGAGTCCGCGGTGATGCCGATCGCGACGATGGCACCGCACACGGCCGGCAGGTTCAGCGCGAAGCCGATGGCCGGGCCGAGCAGGGCCATGAGCGTGTAGGTGAGCGCGGCGGACACCAGCAGCGAGAGGATCGCGATGAACGACAGGCCGCGGTAGTAGGCCAGCAGATAGATGACGACCAGCGCGAGACCGATCGCACCTGCGATCAGGCCGGCGTTCAGCTGGTCACCGCCCAGCGCGGCGGTCACCGTCGTCATGCTGTCCACCTTGAAGGTCAGCGGCAGCGCACCGTACGACAGCATGTTGGCGAGTTCCTGGGCGGACTGCTGGGTGAAGTTGCCGGAGATCTCCGCATTGCCGCCGGTCAGGGCCTGCCGCACGTACGGGTCGGAAACCACGTCACCGTCGAGGACGATCGCGAACTGGTTCTGCGGCGACTGGTTCTGCGCCAGCTTGCCGGTGATGGCCGCGAACTTCTTGGCGCCCCCGTCGGTGAAGTCCATCGTGACCGTCCAGCCCGCACCGGTCTGGGTGTTCAGGACGGCCTGGGCCTTGTCGACGTCGGTGCCGTCGACCTCGGCGGGGCCGAGGATGTACTTCTGCCACTGACCCTGCGAGTTCTTGCCGCAGGCCAGGGTGGGCTGGGAGGCCTTGACGCCGTCGCCCACGGTGGAGCGGGTCTTCTCGTTGGTGCAGTCGAGCTTGGCGTACTGCTCCTGGAGCTTGCTCGGGTCGTCACCCGCGGCGCCGCCGGACGCGGACGGGGAGGGGCTGGCCTTCGCCTTGTCCGAGGCGCTCGCGGACGGCGTCGCGTCGGCCTTCAGCGCGCCCGTGACCGCGCGGCCCTGGGTGCTGGGAGAGGCGGACGGTGAGGCGGAGCCCTTGTCGGTGGCCTCGGGCTTGTCGGTGGCCTTGCCGGACGGCTTGTCCGAGGGGCTTCCCGTGGGGCTCGGCGAGGGGCTCGCCGCGCCACCGCCGCCGGAGACCTCGGTGGCGACGACCGGGCGGAAGTAGAGCTTGGCGGTGGTGCCGACCTGCTTGCGGGCCTGCTCGGAGTTCGTGCCCTTGGGGATGTTGACGATGATGTTGTCCCGGCCCTGCGTCTGGACCTCGGACTCCTGGACGCCCAGACCGTTGACACGTCGCTCCATGATGGAGACGGCCGTGTCCATGTTGGTCTTGTTGATCGCCGCTTCGTTGCCGGCCTCGGGGACCGCGCGGAGCGTGATGCTCGTACCGCCGGCCAGGTCGATGCCGAGACGCGGGGTGGTGTGCCCCGAGGCGAACATCCCACCGGTGAGCGCCGCGATGGCGATCAGGATCAGGGCCAGCGAGCGCCCCGGTTTGCTCTGGGCGCTCGCGCTCCGGCCCTTTTTAGGTGTGGCCACCTTCTCGTACTCCCTCTCGGGCCGCCTCGCTCCGGATCGGCGGACGGGCGGCCATCACATGGTGTCGGGACTCCGTGCGAGCCGGTCGTGTCCCGGGATGCGCGGGCCGGGCCCGTGCACCCCGGGACGCGACTACTTCGCCTCGGAGCCGCCGTCGGTCTTCTTCGGCTCTTCGTCCGTCTTCGCCTCGCCGGCCGGGGCGTCGTCGGCCGGCTCGTCGGCCACGTCCTTCTTGCCGAAGTCGACGGGCTTGTCGTCAGCGGTGGCGTCGGCGGCGGGGTCACCGGTCTCGGTGAGGGAGGAGGCGTCGTCCGGGACGATGTCGGCGTCGGACTTCAGGTCGTGCTCGACGCCGTGGACGATGCGGTTGTACTCGTCGTCGGTGAGGACGGCACCGATGGCGTTCTTGGCGAAGAGGAGCTCGACGCCCGGACCGGCGTCGACGAGGACGGTGTCCTCGTTCACCTCCTTGACCGTGGCGTACATGCCCCCGATGGTGCGGACACCGCTGCCGGGCTGCATTTGGTTCCGCATCTCCACGGCCTGCTGCTGCTTCTTCTTGGCCGACCGGGTCATCAGGAACATGGCCCCGATGAGCACGATGAACGGGAGGAGGGTCAGGAGACTCACGGGTCGGTACTTCCTTCACACGACCGCGCTGTGAGCGGCCAGATGGTTGGGGGTGTGTACGCCGCCGACAAAGGCGGCATCGGCGGAGTCTAAGCGAGTCCGCGCGCATGGAACAACGCTCAGCATGGCACCGGGGTTCCTGCTCCGGCCACTGGCCTCGCCGTCGCGGAGCCGTGACGGCGCCGTCACGCCCCGAACAGGTCCTGTTGTCCGTTTCCGGCAGTCTGCGAGCGGGGCGCGGTGAGGCCGAGATGCGCCCATGCGGCGGGGGTGGCGACCCGGCCGCGCGGGGTGCGGGCCAGCAGTCCCTCCCGGACCAGGAAGGGCTCGGCGACCTCTTCCACGGTCTCACGCTCCTCCCCCACCGCGACCGCGAGCGTGGACAGGCCGACGGGGCCGCCGCCGAACAGCTTGAGCAGGGCTTCCAGCACGGCACGGTCGAGGCGGTCGAGGCCGCGGGCGTCCACCTCGTAGACGGCGAGGGCGGCCTCGGCGATGTCCTTGGTGATCAGTCCGTCGGCCTTGACCTGCGCGTAGTCCCGGACGCGACGCAGCAGACGGTTGGCGATGCGGGGCGTGCCGCGGGAGCGGCCGGCGATCTCGGCGGCGCCGTCCGGCTCGATCTCGACCTCGAGGAGGTCCGCGGAGCGGTGGATGACCCGCTCCAGTTCGGCCGGTTCGTAGAACTCCATGTGGGCGGTGAAGCCGAAGCGGTCGCGCAGCGGGGGCGGCAGCAGGCCCGCGCGCGTGGTGGCGCCGACCAGGGTGAACGGGGGCAGCTCCAGAGGGATGGCGGTGGCGCCCGGGCCCTTGCCGACGATGACGTCGACGCGGAAGTCCTCCATCGCCATGTACAGCATCTCCTCGGCGGGCCGGGACATGCGGTGGATCTCGTCGAGGAAGAGGACCTCGCCCTCCTGGAGGGAGGACAGGATCGCGGCCAGGTCGCCGGCGTGCTGGATGGCGGGGCCTGACGTGATGCGGATGGGGGCGCCCATCTCGGCCGCGATGATCATCGACAGGGTGGTCTTGCCGAGGCCGGGGGCGCCGGAGAGCAGCACGTGGTCGGCGGTGGCGCCCCGCGCGCGTGCGGCGCGCAGGACGAGGTCGAGCTGCTCGCGGACCTTCTCCTGGCCGATGAACTCGCCCAGGTCCTTGGGGCGCAGGGCGGCCTCGACGGCCTGGTCCTCACGGTCGGCGGACGCACCGACGAGCCGCTCGGCGGCATCGGCGTCGGTCGTGTCGTCCCAGTTCATGGAGTGTGCCTCGGAATCTCGGTACGGGCTATCGGGCGCGGTTCAGGGTCTGCAGGGCCGCCTTCAGCAACTGGCCCACCTGGGGCGTGCCCTCGGCGGCCTCGGCCTGCGGAGCCACGGCGGCCACCGCCTCGTCGGCCTCCCGGGTCGCGTACCCGAGGCCGATCAGGGCCGCGTGCAGCTGGTCGCGCCAGCCGCTGCTGACCGGCGCGCCGACGGCGGGTGCGCCGACCGGCGCGCCGAGGCGGTCCTTCAGTTCCAGGAGCAGCTTCTGGGCGCCCTTCTTGCCGATGCCGGGGACGGCGGTGAGAGCCTTCTCGTCGGCGGTCGCGACGGCCCGGCGCAGGGCGTCCGGGGTGTGCACGGCGAGCATGGCCTGGGCCAGCCGGGGGCCGACACCGCTGGCCGTCTGGAGCAGTTCGAAGACCTGCCGTTCGTCGTCGTCCGCGAAGCCGTACAGGGTGAGCGAGTCCTCCCGTACGACCAGGGACGTGTGCAGCTTGGCGGACTGGCCCATGCGGAGTGTGGACAGCGTGTTCGGCGTGCACTGGACGGCCATGCCGACGCCGCCGACCTCGACGACCGCGGCGTCGGGGGCGAGCGCGGCGACCGTGCCGCTGACGAAGGCGATCATGCCGTACGGCCTTTCGATGTGTGCAGGGCGACGGCCTGCTGGAGTCGGTTCTGCGCGGGGGCGCGCCAGATGTGGCAGATGGCGAGGGCGAGGGCGTCGGCCGCGTCGGCGGGCCTGGGCGGTGCGGCGAGCCGGAGCAGGCGGGTCACCATCGCGCTCACCTGGGCCTTGTCGGCCCGGCCGCTGCCGGTGACGGCGGCCTTGACCTCGCTCGGGGTGTGCAGCGCCACGGGGATGCCGCGACGGGAGGCGCACAGCAGGGCGACGGCGCTGGCCTGGGCGGTACCCATCACCGTACGGACGTTGTGCTGGCTGAAGACGCGCTCCACCGCGACGAGCTCGGGCCGGTGCTCGTCCAGCCACTGCTCGATGCCCTGCTCGATGGCGACGAGGCGATGGCCGAGGTCCGCGTCGGCGGGGGTCCGGACGACGCCGACGCCGATCATCGTGAGCGGCCGTCCGGCGACGCCCTCGACCACGCCCACACCACACCGGGTCAGTCCCGGGTCCACCCCCAGAACGCGCACGCGCCCTCCCAATCGCTCACCTGTTTGTGCAGGCTATCGGGTGCCACCGACAACGCGACGGGCCGACGGGGTGTGTCCCGTCGGCCCGTTGGTCCTGCGGAGCCCGCGGCGGCGTTACGCGCCGACCTTCTCCATGACCTCGTCGCTGACGTCGAAGTTGGCGAAGACGTTCTGCACGTCGTCGCTGTCCTCCAGCGCGTCGATCAGCTTGAAGATCTTCTTGGCGCCCTCCTCGTCCAGCGCGACCTGCATGGTCGGGACGAAGTTGGCGTCGGCGGAGTCGTAGTCGATGCCGGCGTCCTGGAGGGCGGTGCGGACCGCGACCAGGTCGGTGGCCTCGCTGAGAACCTCGAAGCTCTCGCCGAGGTCGTTGACCTCCTCGGCGCCCGCGTCGAGCACGGCGGTCAGCACGTCGTCCTCGGTCAGCTCACCCTTGGGGACGATCACGACGCCCTTGCGGTTGAAGAGGTACGACACCGAGCCGGGGTCGGCCATGGAGCCGCCGTTGCGGGTCATGGCGACGCGGACCTCGGAGGCGGCGCGGTTGCGGTTGTCGGTGAGGCACTCGATGAGCACCGCGACACCGTTCGGGCCGTAACCCTCGTACATGATCGTCTCGTAGTCGGCGCCGCCGGCCTCCAGGCCCGCGCCGCGCTTGACCGCGGAGTCGATGTTCTTGTTGGGGACGGACGACTTCTTCGCCTTCTGGATGGCGTCGTAGAGCGTCGGGTTGCCCTCGGGGTCGGCGCCGCCCATCCGGGCCGCCACCTCGATGTTCTTGATCAGCTTCGCGAAGAGCTTGCCGCGCTTGGCATCGATGACGGCCTTCTTGTGCTTCGTCGTGGCCCATTTAGAGTGGCCGGACATCTGCCTGTCTCCTTCGCGTAACCCATCTCAGCAACGAACGCAGGAATCCTACAAGGACTCGGCCGTCCGGTTGGCGCGCACCATGTCGACGAACAGGGCGTGCACGCGGTGGTCGCCGGTCAGTTCCGGGTGGAACGACGTGGCCAGAGCGTTGTCCTGGCGGACCGCGACGATGTGGCCGTCGTGCTCGGCGAGCACCTCGGCCCGGGCGCCGACGGACTCGACCCAGGGGGCGCGGATGAAGACGCCCTCCACCGGGTCGCCCTCGACGCCCTTGACGTCGACGGCCGCCTCGAAGGACTCGTTCTGCCGGCCGAAGGCGTTGCGGCGCACGATCATGTCGATGCCGCCGACGGTCTCCTGGCCCGAGCGCGGGTCGAGGATCTTGTCGGCGAGCATGATCATGCCGGCGCAGGTGCCGTAGACGGGCATGCCGTCGCGCACGCGCGCGCGGAGGGGGTCCATCACCCCGAACAGGACGGCCAGCTTGGAGATGGTGGTGGACTCGCCGCCGGGGATGACGAGGCCGTCCACCTCGGCGAGTTCTTCGGGGCGCCGCACCGGCCTGGCCACGGCATCGGCCGCGGCCAGGGCGACGAGGTGCTCCCGTACGTCGCCCTGGAGGGCCAGGACGCCGATCACAGGTGTTTCACTCATGGGTGTTACCAGCCGCGGTTGGCGTAGCGCTCGGTCTCGGGCAGGGTGTCGCAGTTGATGCCGACCATGGCCTCGCCGAGGTTGCGGGACGCGTCGGCGATGATCTTCGGGTCGTCGTAGAAGGTGGTGGCCTTCACGATGGCGGCGGCGCGCTTGGCCGGGTCACCGGACTTGAAGATGCCGGAGCCGACGAAGACTCCCTCGGCGCCGAGCTGGCGCATCAGGGCCGCGTCGGCCGGGGTGGCCACGCCGCCCGCGGAGAACAGCACGACCGGCAGCTTGCCGAGCTCGGATACCTCCTTGACGAGCTCGTAGGGGGCGCGCAGCTCCTTGGCGGCGGCGTACAGCTCGTTGTTGTCGAAGCCGCGCAGCTTGGCGATCTCGTTCTTGATCTGGCGCAGGTGGCGGACGGCCTCGACGACGTTGCCGGTGCCGGCCTCGCCCTTGGAGCGGATCATCGCGGCGCCCTCGGCGATGCGGCGCAGCGCCTCGCCCAGGTTGGTGGCGCCACAGACGAACGGCGTGGTGAAGGCCCACTTGTCGGAGTGGTTGACCTCGTCGGCCGGGGTGAGGACCTCGGACTCGTCGATGTAGTCGACGCCGAGGGACTGCAGCACCTGGGCCTCGACGAAGTGGCCGATGCGGGACTTGGCCATGACCGGGATCGAGACGGCGTCGATGATGCCCTCGATCATGTCCGGGTCGGACATGCGGGCCACGCCGCCGTCCTTGCGGATGTCGGCCGGGACCCGCTCCAGGGCCATGACGGCGACGGCGCCCGCGTCCTCGGCGATCTTCGCCTGCTCCGGCGTGACGACATCCATGATGACGCCGCCCTTGAGCTGCTCGGCCATGCCGCGCTTCACGCGGGCGGTGCCGGTCTCGGGGGCCTGGGAGTTGGGGGACGTGGTGGACACGGGTGACCTCGCTACGGAAAGGGGAATCCTGCAGCACCGAGGAAACGCGAGGGAACCAGGCCACAGCAAGGGCCAATGGGAACGCTGTGGATCCTTTTCCGGCGGGCGGCCGGGGAACGGCGCGTGAACGGGGGCTCAGGCTGCCCGGTCCGCCAGGGCCGCCGGAGGCTCGTCGTCCATTTCGAAGGCCATGGGGAACGGGGCGTGGCCCGCCAGACGGAACCAACGGACCTTGCGGTGGCGGCGGAGGGCACGGGCGGCGCGTACGGCGTCGTTGTGGAAGCGGCGGGCCATCGGGACGCGCCGCACCGCCTGCGCGAGCTCCTCTGCGGCCTCCTCGCCTCCGGGCGCCTCCCGCACCGCCTCCACCTGCTGGATCTCCCCGAAGACGGCCCGCAAGGCCTGGCTCAGCTCGCTCTCGGCGACCTCCCGCTGCTCCTCCACCGCCTGACGGGCGGCGTGCGCGGCCTCGTAGAGGACGATCGAGGCGGCCGGATCCAGGACCCCCGACGTCGCCAGTTCCTGCGCGACCGAGGCCCGGCGCAGCAGCTGCGCGTCCAGGGCGGCCCGGGCCGCGTCGATCCGGGCGTGGAGACGGTCGAGACGGCCGGCGGTCCAGCTCAGATAGAGCCCGACCGCGACCAGGGCCACGGCGATCCAGATGAGAGTGGTGGTCACGGGCGGCAAGGCTAGCGGCCCGGCCGGACCGCCGGTTCACCCCGGCCCTGCTGGATCACGTCAGTCCCGGGCGAATCCCAGCCTGGCCCACCACCCGGTCACCCGCTCGTCCTCCGCAACCGCCGCCGCGCCCGCCGTCACCGTCTCGTAGACGGACAGGATGTCCGCGCCGACGGTCGACCAGTCGAAGCGCCGCACGTGGGCGCTGCCCCGCTCGCGCAGTTCCGCGCGCCGGGCCGGGTCGTCCAGCAGGCGTACGGCCGCGTCGGCAAGGGCGTCGGCGTCCTCGTTGGGGAACAGTTCGCCGGCCTCTCCCCGGTCCAGGACCTGGGCGAAGGCGTCCAGGTCGGAGGCGAGGACGGGGGCTCCCGCGGACATGGCCTCGACCAGGATGATCCCGAAGCTCTCGCCGCCGGTGTTGGGCGCGACGTACAGGTCGACGCTGCGCAGGAAGCGGGCCTTGTCCTCGTCGCTGACCATACCGAGGAACTCGACGCGGGAGCGCAGCTCGGCGGGCAGTGACTCCACCGCCTCCTCCTCGTCACCGCGCCCGGCGACCAGCAGCCGGGTCTGCGGACGGGCGGCGAGGATCTTCGGCAGCGCCTTCATCAGCACCGGCAGGCCCTTGCGGGGCTCGTCGATGCGCCCTATGAAGCCGATCGTGTCCCCCTGCCACTCGGCCTTGGGCTCGGCCTTGGCGAAGAAGTCGACGTCGACGCCGTTCGGGATCACCACCGCGTCCCCGCCGAGGTGCTCCACCAGCGTGCGGCGGGCGTACTCGCTCACCGCGATCCGCGCGCTGATCTTCTCCAGGGCGGCCTGGAGGATCGCGTACGCGGCGATCATCGCGCGGGAGCGCGGGTTGGACGTGTGGAACGTGGCGACGATCGGTCCCTGGGCCGCCCAGCAGGTCAGCAGCCCCAGCGACGGTGAGGTCGGCTCGTGGATGTGGATCACGTCGAACGCGCCGTCGTGCAGCCAGCGGCGCACCCGGGCGGCGCTCAGGAAACCGAAGTTGAGCCGGGCCACCGAGCCGTTGTACGGCACCGGCACCGCGCGCCCTGCCGAGACGACGTAGGGCGGGAGCGGGGTGTCGTCGTCGGCCGGGGCGAGGACGGACACCTCGTGGCCGAGGCGGAGGAAGTACTCGGCCAGGTCGCGGATGTGGAACTGGACCCCGCCCGGTACGTCCCAGGAGTACGGGCAGACGATGCCGATCCTCACGACGTCCCCTTCGCGGGGTCGAGGTCCGCGAGCCACAAGCGCTGCAGCATGTGCCAGTCCTCCGGATGGTCGGCGATCCCCGTGGCGAAGGCGTCGGCCAGCGCCTGTGTCATGACCGACGTCTTCTCGGCGCGTGTGCCCGACTCGGGCACCTCGACGGGCGGGTGGACACGGCCCCGCATCACGGGCGAGTCGTCGTACCAGAGAGTGACGGGGAGCAGCAGGGCGCCCGTCTGCTGGGCGAGCAGGGCCGGTCCGGCCGGCATCCGGGCCGTGTCGCCGAAGAAGCCGACCTCGACGCCGGAGGCGGACAGGTCACGGTCGGCGACCAGGCAGACCAGGCCGCCGTCGCGCAGCCGCCGGGCCAGGGTGCCGAAGGCGGTGCCGCCGCTGTGCGGCAGGACCTCCATGCCGAGGCCCTCGCGGTAGGCGACGAACCGGTCGTACAGCGACTCGGGCTTCAGGCGCTCGGCGACCGTCGTGAAGGGGATGCCCAGCTTGGTGGTGACCCAGGCGCCGGCGAGGTCCCAGTTGGCCAGGTGGGGCAGGGCGAGGATGACGCCCTTGCCGGCGGCCAGGCCCTCGGTCAGGTAGTGCAGGTCCTTGCCGACGAAGCCGCTCTCGATGCGCTGCCTGCTCCAGGCGGGGAGGCGGAAGGACTCCATCCAGTAACGCAGGTACGACCGCATGCCCGCGCGCGAGAGCTCGGCGAGGCGCTCGGGGCTCGCGCCGGGCACCACGCGCGCGTAGTTGCTCTCCAGGCGCTGTACGCCCTTGCCGCGCTGCTTCCAGGTGAGGTCGGCGATCGTGTTGCCCAGCCGTACGGCGACCGGCTCGGGGAGCTTCTTGACCGTGCTCCAGCCGAGGCCGTACAGCGCGTCCGTCAGCCGGTCCTGTGCGCTCACGTGGATGCCTCGCTCCCGTGAGAGGCGTTTTCCTGCTCGCCCTCATTGTCGTCCTGCGCGGACGCGGCGGCCGCGGCCTCGGCCTCCGCGGACTCGCGGCGGACCGTGACGACCCGCTGGATGAGCGTGACGAGGCTGCCCACGGCGACGATCCACAGGGCGACCGGCAGCAGGTACTGGATGCCCGGGACACCGAACGCGTGCAGGCCCGCGAGACCGGCCGCGACCAGGGAGATCACCAGCCGCTCGGCCCGCTCGACCAGCCCGTTGACAGCGACCGGCAGGCCGATCGACTCGCCGCGGGCCTTGGTGTACGACACCACCTGGCCGCTCGCCAGGCAGAAGATCGAGACGGCGCACAGGACGAGGTCGTCGCCCCCGCCGGCGTACCAGAGGATGAAGCCGCCGAAGATCGCCCCGTCGGCGACCCGGTCCAGCGTGGAGTCCAGGAAGGCGCCCCAGCGGCTGGAGCGGCCGAGCTGCCGGGCCATGTTGCCGTCGACCAGGTCGGAGAACACGAACAGCGTGATCACGACCGTGCCCCAGAAGAACTCGCCCACGGGGTAGAAGACCAACGCGCCCGCGACCACACCGGCGGTGCCGATGAGCGTGACGGTGTCGGGGCTGACGCCCCGCCGGATCAGAAACGCGGCGAACGGTGTGAGAACACGCGTGAAGAATGCACGCGCGTACTTGTTCAGCATGGCCTTCCCGAGGGTCGGTGTCGCCGTCTGGCCCCTGCTGGCCACCGGCTGGCCCATCGTAGCCACGCGCGCGTGCGGGCGACGGGCGGGACCCGAGGCCCGTGTCACGGCGCACCGGTGCGCGGGGCGGGGCGCGATCACGTCCTTCGTATGGACGCACCGTGACGGGAGTGGGAAGGTCGAATAACCGCGGGCGTCGCCGGAGCCGCACCGCACGCGGATCCCGCGTGTCCGCGCCCACAGTGACCTCACCGTGCACGGGAGGCAGGATCATGGGCGACAAGGCACAGACACACCCTGGGGCCGCCGGCAGGGCACAGGCGGCCGACCACCCCCAGTCCGTACGGAATGTGGTGCTGGTCGGCCACTCCGGATCGGGCAAGACCACGTTGGTGGAAGCCCTCGCGCTCACGGCGGGGGCACTGAACCGGGCGGGCCGCGTGGAGGACGGCGGCACCGTCTCCGACTACGACGAGATCGAGCACCGGCAGCAGCGCTCGGTGCAGCTCTCCCTGGTACCCGTCGAGTGGGACGGCATCAAGGTCAATCTCCTCGACACCCCCGGATACGCCGACTTCGTCGGTGAGCTCAGGGCCGGTCTGCGAGCGGCGGACGCGGCCCTCTTCGTCGTCTCGGCCTCGGACGGTGTGGACGGCTCGACCCGCATGGTGTGGGAGGAGTGCGCGGCCGTGGGCATGCCGCGAGCCATCGTCGTCACGCACCTGGAGGCGGCGCGCGCCGACTTCGAGGAGATGACGCGGATCTGCGCGGAGGCCTTCGGCGCGGACGACCCCGACGCGGTCCTGCCGCTCTACCTGCCGCTGCGCGGCCCCGAGGCGCCGGACGGGCACGCGCCCGTGACCGGCCTGATCGGGCTGCTGTCGCAGAAACTGTTCGACTACTCGACCGGCGAGCGCAAGGAGTCGGAGCCGGGCGAGGACCAGCTGCCGCTGATCGATGAGGCCCGCAACCGGCTGATCGAGGGGATCATCTCGGAGAGCGAGGACGAGACCCTCATGGACCGCTACCTCGGCGGGGAACCGGTCGACGTCAAGACGCTGATCGACGACCTGGAGCGGGCCGTGGCGCGCGGGGTCTTCTTCCCCGTCCTGGCCGCCGCCCCCGCGGCCGAGGGCTCCCGGCAGGGACTCGGCACGGTGGAGTTGCTGGAGCTGATCACCCGGGGCTTCCCCACGCCGCTGGAGCACGAGACGGTGCGGGTGACGACGATCGACGGCAAGCCGCGCGAGCTCAAGCCGTGCGACCCGGACGCGCCGCTGGTCGCGGAGGTCGTGAAGACCTCCTCCGACCCGTACGTCGGCCGGCTGTCGCTGATCCGCGTGTTCTCCGGCACCCTGCGCGCCGACCAGACGGTCCACGTCTCCGGGCACGGCCTGGCCGACCGCGGGCACGAGGACCACGACGTCGACGAGCGGATCGGTGCCCTGTCCACCCCCTTCGGCAAACAGCAGCGCCCGGTGTCGCACGTCATCGCGGGCGACCTGGCGTGCGTGGCGAAACTGAGCCGCGCCGAGACCGGGGACACCCTGTCCGCCAAGGACGACCCGCTGCTCATGGAGCCGTGGCAGATGCCCGACCCGCTGCTGCCGCTGGCCATCCAGGCGCACAGCAAGCCGGACGAGGACAAGCTCTCGCAGGGCCTGGCCCGGCTGGTCGCCGAGGACCCGACGATGCGGCTGGAACAGAACCAGGACACCCACCAGGTGGTCCTGTGGTGCCTGGGCGAGGCGCACGCGGACGTCGCCCTGGAGCGGCTGCGCAGCCGCTACGGCGTCCAGGTCGACGTCGTACCGCACAAGGTGTCGCTGCGCGAAACGTTCGCGGCCAAGTCGGCCGGGCGCGGCCGGCACGTCAAACAGTCCGGGGGGCACGGGCAGTTCGCCATCTGCGAGATCGAGGTGGAGCCGCTGCCGGGCGGCTCGGGCATCGAGTTCGTGGACAAGGTGGTCGGCGGCGCGGTGCCCCGGCAGTTCATCCCGTCGGTGGAGAAGGGCGTACGGGCCCAGGCCGCCAAGGGAGTCGCCGCCGGGTATCCGCTCATCGACGTACGCGTGACCCTCCTGGACGGCAAGGCGCACTCGGTGGACTCCTCCGACGCCGCGTTCCAGACGGCCGGTGCGCTCGCGCTGCGGGATGCCGCGACCGACGCGAAGATCCATCTGCTGGAGCCGGTGGACGAGGTGTCGGTGCTGGTCGGCGACGAGTTCGTGGGCACCGTGATGAGCGACCTGTCGGGGCGGCGCGGCCGGGTGCTCGGCACCGAGCAGACACCCGGCGGGCGCACCCTGATCCGGGCCGAGGTGCCGGAGATCGAGATCGGTCGCTACGCGATCGACCTGCGGTCGATGTCGCACGGAACGGCACGCTTCAGCCGCCGGTACGTACGGCACGAGCCGATGCCGCAACAGGTCGCGGACCGGGTCCGTGAAGAGGAGCGCAAGGCCTCCTAGTTGAGGCCTGAGGGGGCCGAGTGGCCCTCGTGAGGGCTCCCTCCGCACAGGCGGGCGGTTCCGAGGACCGCCCGCCGACGGATGTCGGTGCGTGCGGATACGCTGATGACCTGATCAACAGGTGTGCGAAGCGCGGAAGTCGGGAAGGCCGCTTGATGCGGAAGCGGCAGCGATGGGGGCGGCAGTGACGGACGGATTCGACTTCAGCCCAGGGGCCCAGGTGCCTCTGGCGGGTTCGGCTGGCCAGACGGCGGCGACCTACGCGCTGGCCGCGGCGGCGTACCGCGACGACGAGGTCACCAAGATCCTGAACGCCGACAACGAGTGGCATCAGTCGAAGGTGACCCCACCGCGCCCCTGGGCGAAGATCTTCCGCCCCAACTTCGGCGAGGCCTTCTCCCGCGCCGTCATCGACCGCATGCTCGGCGCCGGGCGCAAGCCGGTCATCCAGTCCTTCGGCATCGAGCCCCAGGTCGTCGTGGAGCACTGTCTGGCGGCCCACCGCATCCGCCGCGACCGCGACAACCGGCTCTCGGCGATCACGGTGATCTGCGGCGTGCTCTTCCTGCCGGGCTTCCTCGTATGGCTGCTGGTGTTCACGCTGCGCACCACCATGACCAAGCGCGAGGACAAGCGCGCCGGCGCCCTCGCCACGACCCTGCTGGTCGCGGTGGGCGCGCTCGCCGTGCTGTTCCTGATCCGCATGCCGTTCACGGGCTTCTGGGCCTTGTACGGGCGCGCGGCGGTCATCATGCCGGTCGTCGGCTGGTTCTGGGCCAAGCATGTCTGCGAGCGGACGGCCCTCGACCTGCGGGAGCGCTGGTCGAGCATGCTGGCGGGCGGTGGCGTGGGCGCCAAGATCCCCGAGGCCGTTCCGGGCAACCCAGGCGACGCGGCCGAGCAGGTCCGCAAGGAGCTGGCGCGCCTGAGCGCCGAGCAGCGGTCCAACTCGGTCTTCTACGCCGGGCCCAAGGGCATACTCGGCATGGGCACGCGGTGGGGCAGCTGGCAGCTGGCCGAGGAACTGGTGTCCGCCGAGCCGGGCAAGGACTTCCACCCCTTCCGCAGCTGGGACGTCATCGTGGCGATCCAGGGCGGCCTGGGCATGCTGGAGCGCACGTCCATCAACACCGGCGGCTTCACCAAGCCGTCCATCACGCACTGGATCGTCACACCGATCGGCGAGAAGGCGACGGAGGTCTCCCGGCCGAGCGGCGCGGACGTCGACGCGTACACGGTCCGCACGCACGCCATACAGGAGATCTGCAACAAGCAGCAGTTCGGCAGCGGTGACCGGCACTATCTCGGCGTGCAGTGGACCCTCTGGGACGGCCATCTGGTCATCACGATGCTGATCACGGTGACGGTGCTGCACAACACCCTGCGCATCGAGGTCACCGGGCACGCCCTGGGGCCGGTCAACTCCCTGTTCAACGAGAAGCCCGCGGCCAAGGAGAAGACGGTCCAGAAGGCCTTCCGCTTCTGGGAGACCCGCACCGTGAAGATGCCCCTGATCGACGCCGACGAGGTGGTGCGGCTGGCCGCGCGCGCCCCGCTGACCTGGTATCCGCCGCTGTTGAACTGGCTCGGCGGCAGTCTGACGCTTCCGGAGCCGTTCGGTCTGCGGCACGCGTGGGCGGACCAGCCTTGGCGGCATCGGTTCATGGCGGACGATGCGCTGCGGGCGGCTACACCTGTGCTGCGTGTGGTGCACGCGGCGGCGTTGAAGGTGCTGAGGGAGAACGGGGTCGACGTGGAGAAGTTCGGGTCCAGGTCGGCGGCGCTCAGTGGGGCGGTGCAGGAGGCTTCGCCCAAGAAGGCGGATGTGTACGACGCCTAGGTGTCGAGGTGCCGTGAGTTGCGGCTGGGGCGGGGTGGGAGCGCAACACGGCGCTGCGGGGTGCCGCCCGCCCACCCGGGCCGCCCCAGCGGCACGACTGCCCGCAGGCTAGGCCGTCGGCCAGGCCTCCGCCAGCATCTTCCTGGTGTCGGCGAGAAGCTGCGGCAGCACCCGCGTATGCCCCACCACCGGCATGAAGTTCGTGTCGCCACCCCACCTCGGCACGATGTGCTGGTGCAGATGCGCCGCGATGCCCGCACCGGCGACAGAGCCCTGGTTCATGCCGATGTTGAAGCCGTGGGCGCCGGAGGCCGTGCGCAGGGCCGTCATCGCCTGCTTGGTCAGCTCGCCGAGCTCGGCGGTCTCCCCCGCCGTGAGGTCGGTGTAGTCGGCGACATGCCGGTAGGGCACGGTCATCAGGTGCCCGCCGTTGTACGGGTACAGATTGAGCACCGCGTAGACCTGCTCGCCGCGCCTGACGACCAGCCCGTCCTCGTCGGACTTGGCCGGGATGGAGCAGAAGGGGCAGCCGTCGCCGGCGCCCGGGCCGCTCGGCTTGTTCTCACCCTGGATGTAGGCCATCCGATGGGGCGTCCACAGACGCTGGAACGCGTCCTGCGTCCCCACTCCCAGCTGCTGCTCCGGCTCACTCGTCATGCAGTGCAGCATATGGCGTGGAGCTGGGGGTACGGCAAAGGCCCCCGGGATCTCCCGGGGGCCCGTACGCGGTCCGGTCAGGCCGCGGTCACGCGGTGCGGTCAGACCTGCGCCCGCTCCTCGACGACCTTCATGATCTTCGCGATGGCCTCGTCGAACGGGATGCCGTTCTCCTGGGAGCCGTCGCGGTAGCGGAAGGACACGGACCCGTGGGACATGTCCTCGTCGCCCGCGATGACCATGAAGGGCACCTTCTGCTTCTGGGCGTTGCGGATCTTCTTCTGCATCCGGTCCGAGGAGGAGTCGACCTCGACGCGCAGGCCCTTCTTCCTGGCCGCCGCCGCGAACTTCTCCAGGTACTCGACGTGTGCGTCGCCGATCGGGATGCCGACCGCCTGGACCGGGGCCAGCCACGCCGGGAAGGCACCCGCGTAATGCTCCAGGAGCACCGCGAAGAAGCGTTCGATCGAGCCGAACAGCGCGCGGTGGATCATGACCGGGCGCTGCTTGGCGCCGTCCGGGCCGGTGTACTCCAGGTCGAAGCGCTCCGGCAGGTTGAAGTCGAGCTGGATGGTCGACATCTGCCAGGTGCGGCCGATGGCGTCCTTGGTCTGGACGGAGATCTTCGGGCCGTAGAAGGCGGCGCCGCCCGGGTCGGGAACGAGGGGCAGGCCCTGCTTCTCCGCCACCTGGCGCAGGGTCTCCGTGGCCTCCTCCCAGGCCTCGTCCGAGCCGACGAACTTCTCCGGGTCCTTGGTGGACAGCTCCAGGTAGAAGTCGGTCAGGCCGTAGTCGCGCAGCAGGCCGAGGACGAAGGTGAGCGTCTTGTCGAGCTCCTCCGACATCTGCTCGCGAGTGCAGTAGATGTGCGCGTCGTCCTGGGTGAAGCCGCGGGCGCGGGTCAGGCCGTGCACGACACCGGACTTCTCGTACCGGTACACCGTCCCGAACTCGAACAGGCGCAGCGGCAGCTCACGGTAGGAGCGCCCGCGCGCGTCGAAGACCAGGTTGTGCATCGGGCAGTTCATGGGCTTGAGGTAGTAGTCCACGCCCTCGTCGAGCTGCATGGGCGGGTACATGCCGTCGGCGTACCAGTCCAGGTGGCCCGAGGTCTCGAAGAGCTTCCCCTTCGTCGCGTGCGGGGTGTAGACGAACTCGTAGCCCTCCTCCTCGTGGCGGCGCCGCGAGTAGTCCTCCATGACCCGGCGGATGACGCCGCCCTTGGGGTGGAAGACGGCGAGGCCGGAGCCGATCTGCTCCGGGATGGAGAACAGGTCGAGCTCGCTGCCGAGCTTGCGGTGGTCGCGCTTCTCGGCCTCGGCGAGGAACTCCAGGTGCGCCTTCAGCTCGTCCTTGGTGGGCCAGGCGGTGCCGTAGATGCGCTGGAGCATGGGGTTCTTCTCGCTGCCGCGCCAGTAGGCGGCCGCGTTGCGCATCAGCTTGAACGCCGGGATCGCACGGGTCGACGGCAGGTGGGGACCGCGGCAGAGGTCCTTCCAGCACAGCTCGCCGGTCTTGGCGTCCAGGTTGTCGTAGATCGTCAGCTCACCGGCGCCGACCTCGACGTCCGCGCCGTCGTCGGAGGAGGCGGAGCCCTTGAGCCCGATCAGCTCCAGCTTGTACGGCTCGTTCGCCAGCTCCTCGCGGGCGGCCTCGTCGGTGACCACGCGGCGGGCGAACTTCTGCCCCCGCTTCTGGATCTCCTGCATCTTCTTCTCGATGGCCTTGAGATCCTCGGGCGTGAACGGCTTCTCGACGTCGAAGTCGTAGTAGAAACCGTCCTTGACGGGCGGGCCGATGCCGAGCTTGGCCTCGGGGAACAGCTCCTGCACGGCCTGCGCCATGACGTGCGCCGTGGAGTGGCGCAGGATGTTGAGGCCGTCCTCGGAGGAGATCTCGACGCCCTCGACCTCGTCGCCGTCGGACAGGGCGTACGACAGGTCCCTGAGCTCGCCGCCCACGCGCGCGGCGATGATCGAGCGCTCGCCGGCGAAGAGCTCGGCGGCCGTAGCGCCCGTCGTCACCACGCGTTCTTCCCGCTCGGAATCGCGCTGGATGATCACACGGACGTCTGACACCGGTCTCTCCTGACTGAAGGTGGGGTCGCGGCGCCATACCGGAGCGCGCGCACGAGTATGGATCGTACCGACCCAGGACCGCCCTGAGCGAAATCAGTCCCCGCAGTCCCCTCCGCAGGCCTCCTCGAGGAAGGCCGCCATCCCGGCGTTCTCCTGGAGCGCCTTCATGAGGCGGTCCCGCTCGGCGTCGTCGACCTGCACCGGTACGACGCCGTGGGCGCCGGTGAGGCGCCGGAAGCCGCCCCGGCTCTCCAGCCGCCCCTGGACCCGCACCGGCAGTCCGACGAGGTGGGCGTGCCCGGCGATCCGGTAGGCCTCCTCGTCGAGGGTGATCCGGACATTGGGTACGTCGGCCCCGGCCAGCACCCGCAGCCGTACGGTGCCGTCGCCGCGCGGCCCCGACCTGCGCATCCGTACCACCGCTCCCGTGATCCGGACCGGTACGGAGGGTTCCTCGCGCAGGTAGCGGGCGCCGGCCTCGCGCAGCACGGGCAGGTCGCCGGGTGAGAACTCGACGGGCTCGGCGGAGGACGCACAGCCCTCGGGCACACCGGCGGCCGGGGCCCACTCGACGGCGATCCGGGCGCCCTCCGTGCCCCGGACCAGGGCGACGAGGGCCTCGGTGAGCTCGTGGCACACCCCCGCCTCGACCGCGGCGTCGAAGGCGTCCATGCCACCGGCGGCCCGCTGGTAGTCGACGGCCTCACGGGTGGCGTACAGGGCCTGGTGGAGGCGGACGGCCAGGGGGCGTCCGCCGGCGACGGGCACGAAGGCGGTGAGCCGGCCGTCCGTCGCGGAGCCGACGAGGACGTTGTCCAGGGACGCGGCGGCGGAGCGCCGGTGGCGGGCGCCGTGGTAGCCGGCCCGGGCGCGGGTGGCGAGGGCCGCCGCGAGCAGCATCCGGCGGGCGGCGGTGCGCAGCCGGTCCTCGACGGTCCAGGGCGCCGTTCCGGCGGGCCCGGCGGGGACGTCGTGCCACCAGCGGATCTCGTCGCTGGGGACGGTGAGGGAGACGAGGACCTCGCGGGCGGAGGGCGAGCCGCTGCGGGACAGGGCGAGCAGGGCCTCGGCGAGCAGGTCGTCGCTGTCAGGGAAGGCGCGGCTCTCGGGCACGAGGAGACTGGTGCCGCTGCCGCCGGGGCCGGGCGGGGTCCAGCGGCCGTAGCGGCCCGGGGCGCCGCCGCGGCGCTGCCAGCCGTGCCGCCGGAGCAGGGCGCCGAGCACGGCCGGGTCGACGTCCACGAGCTCGGGCGGGCGGCCGTTCCAGCCCGTCGTGTCGACGGGGTGGGGCCGCACCTGCCTGACGGGCTCCTCGGTCGGGCGGTGCGTCACGGTTTCCCTCCCGTCCCGACCCGCGTCATGATCTCGCACAGCGCCCGGTCGTCGAAGATGCGTGAGGTCGGTATCCGCACGGTGGTGCGGCGGCGGCCGGTGATCGGCTGGCCGGCGAGGTTGGTCCAGTAGCAGCAGTGCCTGAGGTCGAGCCGGTCGTGGCCGGCGCGCAGCCAGTCGTCCTGGGCGCGCGGCACCAGCATCACCACCAGGATCTTGTGCACCGACACGGGGGTGCGGGCGAGCTTCGCCAGGTGGTCGTTGTCGAGCGTGAAGGCGAAGGTGCGGCCCGGTGGGTTGGGCGGCACCTGGTACGTGGCTTTGAGCTGCACCTTGATGGTGACCTCGTCGTCGACCGTGTGCCCGGGGGCGCTGTGGCTGACGTGCCAGTCGATGCCGTTGTCGGGGAACGGCTGGGAGAGCGAGCAGCCGGCGGCCGCCGCGACGGCGTGCAGATAGCCGACCTGGAGTGTCTCCATGCAGGCGGTGGTGGCGAGAGTGCCGCGAGAGGGAGCCGTGCGCTCGGGCAGCAGCCCGCCCCGTTCGGGCTGCGCTATGGCCATGGCCAACAGCCTTCCAGAACAAGTGAGTCCCCGCTGCGGGCCGCTGAACTGCGCGGACCCGTACTCCTGTTGTCTCCTTCCGGCGTACGGCGCAAACAGCCCGGGTATCACCGAATCGGGCAGCGGACGGTGCGTCAACTGCCGAAGGGAACGAGGGGTTGTGTGGCTATGACGACGTGCTGGTACGAAGGGCCGCTGGCCGCCTTCGACACGGAGACGACGGGCGTGGACGTCGAGACCGACCGCATCGTGTCGGCCGCCGTCGTCGTCCAGGACGCCCCGGGCGTCCGGCCGCGGGTCAGCCGCTGGCTGGTGAACCCGGGCGTGCCGGTGCCCGCCGAGGCGACGGCTGTGCACGGGCTGACGGAGGAACACCTCCAGCGCAACGGCCGGTGGCCGGCGCCAGTGATGTTCGAGATAGCGGAGGCGCTCGCCGAGCAGGCGCACGTCGGCCGCCCGGTCGTGGTGATGAACGCGCCGTTCGATCTGACCCTGTTCGACCGGGAGTTGCGCCGCCATCGCGCCTCGGCCCTGAGCCGCTGGTTCGAGTCGGCGCCGCTGTACGTGCTGGACCCGAGGGTCCTGGACAAGCACCTGGACCGCTATCGCAAGGGCCGCCGCACGCTGACCGATCTGTGCGCGCACTACGGCGTCGCCCTGGAGGGCGCGCACGACGCGGCGGCCGACGCCGTGGCGGCGCTGGAGGTCACCCGGGCGGTGGGCCGCCGTTTCGCGTCGCGGCTGGAGCGTCTCGCCCCCGGTGAGCTGCACACGCTTCAGGCGGTGTGGCACGCGGCGCAGGCCCGGGGGCTCCAGGCGTGGTTCGCGCGCAGCGGCGTGGAGGAGGCGGTCGACCCGGCCTGGCCGCTGCGTCCGGATCTGCCGGCGGCGGCCTGAGCACTTGGGCAGGACGCCTGCGCAGGGCATGAAAAAACCGGTCCGTCTGCGACGGACCGGCTGTTTCCGGTGGGCGATACTGGGTTCGAACCAGTGACCTCTTCGGTGTGAACGAAGCGCTCTCCCACTGAGCTAATCGCCCGGGAACGCACTGAACAATACAGGTCCCGGCACGTTTCCTTCAAACCGTTCGGAGGTGCCTGGCCAGTCCGCGCGCTCCCATGCGCATCATCAGCCGGTGATTGACCCGGAAGGCGGGCCGGCACGGCACGGCGAGCCGCCGCAGCAGCGGTTTGCGGACGTCGACGACCTGGTCGTACCGCGCGAGAGTCCCCGCCCCGTCCGGGGTGACCGTCCAGCGTGCCCAGCCCTCCATGTCACCGGACAGGGCGATCTCCAGCACGCCGGCCCCGGGATCACGTCGCGCGTCCCGCGCCGTGAAGGTCATGTCGTACGGCAGGACGGAGCGGATCCGGACCACCCTCGTCGTGTCGTCGAGCCGGGTCACCTCCCGGACCTGGCGCCACCACCGAGGGTAGTCCTCGGCGCGTTCCAGCGCCTCGTACACGGGGGCGGGCGGCGCGGGCAGGGTCCACAGACTGCGGAAACGGTAGTGGTTCCAGTCCATGACGGCAGTCTGCCCACTTGCGGTGCGGGCAGTCTGAGTACGCGCCTGAGTATCCGCACTCATGCCGTGCGGGGTGACGCGGACCACACTGCCGGTCATGACGCACCTTCCGCCCCCGGCCGAGGAGTTGCGGCTCCTCGATGCCGAACTCTGGCAACTGGACTCCCGCCGCACCCAGTTGCTGGCCCGTCGCGCCTGGCTGGTCGCGACCCTGCAACAGACACAGCAGCAGGCGCGGGCTCAGGCGCGGACGCAGCCGCCGCCCGCCGCACCGCCCCGCCCGGAAACCGCGGCGCCCAGTGTGCAGAACGTGCTGCTGGTGCTCGGCGGTGTGCTGCTCACGCTCGCGGCGGCGGTGTTCACGCTGGTCAGCTGGGGACACATGGGGATCACCGGGCGGGCTCTGGTGCTCGGCGCGGTCACGCTGGCCGCGCTCACCGGGCCGGCGCTCCTGCTGAAGCGAGGGCTGCGTTCGACGGCCGAGTCCGTGGCGGGGCTGGGCCTCGCGCTGACCGTCCTGGACGCCTACGCCCTGCACGAGGCCGCTCTCCCCGGGACGGACGGGACGGGGTACGCGGCGGCCGCGACGGCGGTGCTGGCGGGGATCTGGTCGGCGTACGGTCTGCTGCCGGTCACGGCCGCGCTGCGACTGCCCCTGCCCTGCGGACTGACGGCGGCCCAGTTCCCGCTGCTGCTGTGGGCCCTGTCCGCCGACGCGGGGCCGTACGTGATCAGCGCCGCGCTATTGGTGACGGCCGGGCTGGACGCGGTGGCCGCGCTGCGGGTGAGGAGCGGTTCCGTACGGATCACCGCCATGGCCGGGGCGTACTCCACGGGCGCCTTGGGCACCCTGACCGCCGGCTGGCTGTCCCTGACGGCTGACACCCCGAGCGCCGCGGCCCGCGCCGGGGCACTTCTCCTTCTCGCGGCGACGATCGCGGTGGGTGCGGCTTGGTGGGGGGCGGGTTCACTTTCGGGCTCGGGCTCCGGCTCCGGCTCGGGTACTGGCTCCGGCTCGGGCACGGGCCCCAGCTCGGGTACTGGCTCCGGCTCGGGCACGGGCCCCGGCTCGGCCTCAAGCACGGACGCGCCCTGGCAAGGCCCGGGCGTGAAGCACGCCCTCGGGCTCGCGGTCGTCTCGGGCCTCCTGGCCGTCGGTGCGTTCGGCGGGACGGCCCGCTCCTGGCTGCCGGAGATCTGGACGGTTCCGGCCTGTCTGGTCTGCGGGATCGTCCTGCTGGCGGCGGTGCGGGCCGGGCGGCTGCCGGACGCGGTGCGGCTTGGGTTCGCCTGGGCCTCCGGGGCCGTACAGGCGCTGGCCGTGCTGTGGGCGCTGCCCGTCGTCGCCGTGGTGGTGCTGGGGCCGGCCGGCTGGATCGGCCGGGTCTGGAGCGGCGCGCCGTCGGACGCCCGGGCCGCCGTGGCCGTCGAGGCGCCCTGGCCGCCCGACGCGGCGGCGGCTCCCGTCGTGCTGCTTGCCGTCGCGGCCGTTCTCGCCCTGGTGAGCCGTGCGGAGCAGTGGCGTTCGCGGGCCCGTATCGGCGCGCTGGGCCTGGTATGGGCCACGGCACTGACACTTCCGGCGGTCTTCGGGATTCCGTACGTCGCCGGGATGGTGGTCCTGGGGGTCATGACAGCGGCTGCCGCGCACGCGGGCCGCGCCGCGGTGTCCGCCGCGCGGCTCACCGCCCTCCTGCTCTCCCTCACCACCTCCGTCAGCCTGTCCCTGGCCTCCCTCGCCTCCCAGACCGCGACGCTCGTGGTGCTGTCGGTGCTCACAGCCCTGTTCGCCTCGGCCTCGTGGCGGGTGAGCCTCGCCTCCGTGACGGCTCCGGCCGCCCTCGTGTACGCCGCTGCCCTGGCCTCGGCGACGGGTGCCGCCGCGGACTGGCCGCCGGCCCGGACCGCCCTGCTGGTCCTGGCCGTTCCCGTGGCCGCCGCCCTGCTCGCGCCGCGCCTCGGTGCGTCCCGGGCGACGGTGCCGGTCGAGGCCGTGGGAGCCGCCGCCGGCCTGCTCGCCGTGGGCCTCGCGGTCACCGATCCACCGCTGCTCGCCCTGGTGCTGGCGTTGTGCGGCGTGATCACCGCGGGCACGGCACTGCGTCCGGACCGCCGTCCCGTCGGCTACGCGGCCACGGCTCTGTTCTTGCTTTCCGCCTGGGTGCGCCTGGCCGCGTGGGAAGTCGGCACGCCCGAGGCGTACACGCTCCCGGTGACCGTTCCGGCGCTGCTCGTCGGCGCCCTGCGCCGGCACCGCGACCCACAGGTCTCGTCCTGGACGGCGTACGGCCCCGGACTCGCCGCCACACTCGTGCCCAGTCTCCTCACGGCCTGGGGCGACCCGCACTGGACGCGGCCGTTGCTGCTGGGCACGGCGGCACTGCTGGTCACCCTGCTGGGTGCGCGGCACCGCCTCCAGGCACCGCTGGTGCTCGGCGGCTCGGTCCTGGCCCTGGTCGCGCTGCACGAACTAGCCCCGTACGTCGTGCAGGTGACCGGGGCCCTCCCCCGCTGGGCTCCTCCCGCCCTCGCCGGACTCCTGCTGCTCGCACTCGGGGCGACGTACGAGCAGCGGATCCGGGACGTCCGGCGGGTGCGGGAGGTCCTGGGGAGGATGAACTAGCCGCCTGTCGTGGAACGGCTACGGCATCTTGTCACCGACCAGCGCCAGGTTCTGGATGGCCGCCAGGCCGTACAGAGCCGTGGCGTTGGTGGACACCCAGGCCGCCTCGCTGCCGGGGACCAGGGCCGTCGGGCCCTCGATCTTCTTCGTGGACCAGTCGGTGGACTCCTTGTAGTCCCAGGTGTCCCGGCTGTTGTAGAACTGCTGCCACGCGCGTGCGGCCAGCTTGTCGTCGCCCGTCTGGACGGCGGCGTACGCGTCCTGCCGCGAGTGGCCCTGGAACAGCAGCAGGGAGCCGAAGTCGGAGCCGTAACGGGCCTTCTGCTCGGCCTTGGTGGCGTTGAAGTAGCGGCAGTAGTCGAGCCACGCCTCCTTGAACTTCGGCATGTCGACCTGGTCGATCAGCTCGGCGCACAGCTCGACCAGGCCGAACATCGCCGACAGGTGCGAGACGCTGACCTTCGGGTCCTTGGCCACGGCGAACTTCCCGGTGTCCAGGTCGTACAGCGCGTCGCCCTGGACGAAGCCGTTGGGCTGGGCGGCGATGGTCTCCATGGTGGACAGGACCCTCGCCCTGGCCTTCTCCCACTTGGGGCCGCGCCGCTCCCACTCGGTGAGCCAGGCCGAGACCAGACCGCTCCAGTCGGTGCCGAAACCGATGGACAGGGCGTTGCGGTCGGGCGTGTACGGCTCGGTGCGGATCTTGCGGAGAGGGTCGAGGGCGAGGAACGTCTCGTCGGAGTCGACGTTGGCGTGCATGAGGTCGCCGACGCGTTCGTCCGCCGTGAGGAAGTAGTAGTAGCGCCGGTACGTGGTGTTGGCGATGCGCTGCTGCTTGGCGCTGTCCGCGTAGTGCTGGACACCGTGCCGGGTGCCGAGGCCCGCCCACTTGCCGAGGTGGTAGACGTCGACCTCGCCGGTGTGCCGGGTCATGGCCTCGGCGAAGCGGAAGATGTCGGCGCGGCCGGAGCGCATGTACGCGAACCAGAGCCACAGGTCGGGCGAGAGCTCGGAGTTGTCCCAGGCGTAGCCGCCGACGTCGTAGCACCACTGGTGCCGGCTCGGGTCGTAGCTGTGCATGATGTCGCCGTAGTCCCAGAAGCCGTACCAACGGCGCATCTCCACCTGGTCCTTGTAGTAGGTGAAGAGGAAGTCGAGGTGGTCCTCGATCTTCTCCTTGGCGCTGGTGGAACGGTCGGGCTGGGAGAACAGCTTGCCGAAGACGCCCGCCTTGATGAGCTGCTTGGGCGGGGCGGCGAGCTGCGGGGGCGTCCTGACGGCCTCGACCTGCTGGGCCATGGCCCCGGCGCCGGGCGTGGACTCGTGGGCCCAGAAGAGGAGTTCGCTGGTGCGGGCGATGCCGTACGGGGTGCCGAAGCCGGGCTCGTAGTCCTCGTAGGTGATGTTGAGGCCTTCGATCTGTTCGGGGTAGGTGTCCTGGCCCATGCCGTCGTGGTAGAAGCGCAGGTCCATGGGCTGCGCCTCGGGCGACCAGAGCCAGAGGGTGACCTCGGCCGTGTCGGTCTGGGCGTCGCGGATGTCGAGCTGGGCGGGGAACTTCTCCCAGAAGTCCCTCAGGCCGAAGGCGAAGCCGCCGCTCGCGCCGCCCACGTACCCGAAGCCGCTGGCGCGCTTGCCGCCGCCCGCGCCGATCCAGCCGTGGCCCTTCTTGGTCCGCTTGCGGACCGTGAAGCCGTCGGCGGACAGCTGGGAGAGGGTGTAGTCGCCCCACTCGGGGATGTACTGCAGGCGGGTGGTGACCCGCTGGTCCCAGGTGGCCGGATCGGGCAGCTTCTTGCCCTCGAACTGGGCCGTGCGTACGGCCGCTCCCGGGTCGCGGCGCAGGCCGGTGATGCCCTTGACGGCCTCACGGAGCAGGCCGGTGCCGTCGCCGCCGATGCGGATGTGCCGGTCGTACGCGGCGTCCCGCATCGGCACCTGGAAGCGCACGCCGAGCCCGCGGATGAAGTCGCCACTGGCCTTCCCGGGCTCCTGCTTGCCGTCGAAGGTCAGGGTGTGGACCATGCGGAACGACTCGGCGCCCGCGTAGAAGTAGAGCCTGATGGAGAAGGGCAGCCAGCTGCGGCCGCCCTTGCGGTGCTTGCCGTCGATGCGGACGACCGCGCGGACCGGGCCCTCCTGTTCGACGGTGACCTTGTCGACGGCGCCGTCGAAGCGCTCGGTCTTGACCGCGCCCTGGTCCTCGTCCTCGATCTCGGGCTGGCGGATCAGCACGAGCCGGCCGTTCCTGGCGATCTCCGTCGAGCCCCGGGTGACCGACTTGACGATCGTGGAGCCGGACTTGCCGATCTTCGCGGTGATGACGCCGGTGGAGATGTCGATGGTGCCGCCGCGCTTGTCGACGGTGACCTTCTTCTGCGGTGCGGCGGGCGTCCCGGCGGTGAGGGTGAGTTTGCCGTCGCCCGAACCGACCGCGTGCGCGGTCCACTTGAGGGAGCCGTCGGGCCAGTAGGCGATCGGCCACGACTGCACGGGTACGGCCTTGCCGTCCGCGTCCGTCAGCGCGAACGTCTGGTCCTTCTGGTAGGCGCCCTTCGGCCAGGGGACGCCTACGGTGGAGCCGGGGGCCGCGCCGAGGCCGCCGTCCTCCAGCCAGTCGAGGATCACCGGGTCGGCGTCGGCGGGCTCGGCTCTGGGGACGGCCTGCGCGTCCTGCGTTCCCAGTGCCCAGCTGAACTGGGCGGCGGCTCCGGCGACGGCGGCCGCCTTGAGGAGGTTCCTGCGGGGGATGGGAGACATAGAGATGCTGCCTTTCCTTGTCCGTGCGGGAAGCACATCCGTGCGCTGGTCAGGGGCATGACAGAGAGAGGCGCGGCGCCCGGTGCGCCGGCCCGGGACGAGGGCACCGGCGGTCAGCGGTGCCGGTACCGCTCCTCCACGGCGACGGCCGCCGCCGCGACGGCCCCGAGGACGGGGACCGCCAGCGGCGCGGTGAACCAGCCGGACACGGCCACCACGGCCAGCCCGGCGATGATCAGGAAGGACCCGACCGGGTCGAGGACCGTCCGGCGCCAGGCGGCCGCGAGCAGGGCCCGCCAGCGTGCGTCCGGCTCCCAGACCGCCGCCGCGCGCAGCCCGGCCACGGCCAGGCCGATCAGCGCGCACACCCCGACGGCCCCGACCAGCGGCCCGCCGGGAATCCCCGCCCGGACCGCCTGGACGTCCACCCAGACCGCGGCCACCGCCGCCCACCCGGCGAGCCCGGCGAGCCACCCGCCGCGCACGGCCGTACGGAAGTCGGCGACGAACTCCCGCCAGCCACCGCCCTCGTGCGCGGTACGGCGCCGCAGGTGCCGCGCCCCGGCGGCGAAGGCCGCCGGGTACGTCACCACACCCAGCGAGGCCACCGCGATCCACACACCGGTCAGCAGGCACTCGGCGAACACACCGAACCGCTCGGCGAAGGCCGACTCCCCCCGTGCCTTCACTCGGGTCCCAGCCATGCTCACCTCAGCCCTTCAGACCGGATGTGGCCATGCCGTCGATCAGATACCGCTGGAAGGCCAGGAAGAAGGCGAGCACCGGCAGCAGCGCGACCAGCGACATGGCGATCATGCCGCCGTAGTTGGCCACACCCTCCTGGTCCACGAACATCTTCAGGCCGAGGGAAACGGTGTACTTGTCGGGCTCGTTGAGGTAGATCAGCGGGCCCATGAAGTCGTTCCAGGAGTTGATGAACGTGAAGATGGCGCTGGTGATCAGGGCCGGGCGGCACAGCGGCAGCATGATCGACCAGTAGATGCGCAAGTGCCCGCAGCCGTCGAGACGGGCCGCCTCGTCGAGTTCCTTGGGCAGGTTGCGCATGAACTGCACCATCAGGAAGACGAAGAACGCCTCCGTGGCCAGGTACTTCCCCAGCAGCAACGGGGTGTAGGTGTTGATCATCTCCATGTTGCGGAACAGCACGTACTGCGGGATCAGCAGCACGTGGTACGGCAACAGGAGGGTGCCGATCATCAGGGTGAACAGCAGATTGCGGCCCGCGAACCTGATCCTCGCGAAGGCGTACGCCGTCAGCGAGCAGGACACCACGATCCCGATCACCGAACCGACCGCGAGGAAGAGCGAGTTGAAGAAGAAGGTGGAGATCGAGATGTCGGCGATGCCGTCGGCGAGGCTCTTGTAGTTGTCGAGGACCGGGTCGCCCGGCAGGAGGTCCAGGCTGCCGACGATGTCCTCGCTCCTCTTGAGCGAACCGCCGATGACCCAGATCACCGGATAGAGGATCACCGCGAGGACCAGCAGCGACCCGATGTGCCAGGCGAGGGATCCGGGCAGCTTGTGCCGGAGGCCGCCCGCTCGTGGGGTGGCGTCGGTGGCCTGCGCACTCATCGGGCGCCCTCCTCGTA